>QNDV01000041.1 GCA_003646045.1 bacterium | reverse complement strand
GTCTACGAAAACGCTGCCACCAGCCGCATGACTGTCCATACCGATCACGGCGAACGCGATCCAAGCCCAGCCGAAGCCTCCCGCCCGCGCTGCGACGCAGTCATCTGCAAACCAGGCCAGCGCTACGAATCAACCATCCCTCCATCGGTCCGCAGCGGTTCGCGTCTTTCAGGATCCACCGTGATCCCCGTTGACGTGCCGCGCGGTAAATCCTAGAATCACGGCCACTTGACCGCTTGTTGGTGACCGCGCTGGTCGCGGTGCGATTCCCCCCGTGAGGAGACCTCATGAGCAATGGACACCCCAAGGGACTCTACGTCTGCTTTGGCGCCGAGATGTTCGAGCGTCTGTGCTACTACGGTATGCGTGGACTGCTGATCCTGTATCTGACCAAGGCGCTGCTGCAGGGGGATTCGGAAGCCATCGGTATCTATGGCGCCTACACCGCCCTGGTCTATGCGGCGCCTGTCTGGGGCGGCAAGCTGGCCGACAGCGTGCTTGGCTACCGGCGGGCCGTGATCTTCGGCGGCATCGTCATGGCCATCGGCGAATTCATGATTCTCGGCGGTACCGAGTTCTGGTTGTTCCTGGGCATGAGCGCCATCATCGTGGGCAACGGCTACTTCAAGGCCAATATCTCCACCATCGTCGGCAAGCTCTACAAGGACGGCGATCCGCTGCGGGATTCCGGTTTTACGATTTTCTACATGGGTATCAATGTCGGTGCGCTGCTGGCCACTGTGGCGGTGGCGCCCATCGGCGAGACCTTCGGTTTCCGTTGGGGATTCGGCCTGGCCGGTATCGGCATGCTGTTGGGTGTGTGGATCTTCATCAAGGGACAGCACAAACTCGAGGGCCAGGGCGAGCCTCAGGACTGGGAAGCCTACCGCAAATGGAGCAAGGTGGTCTACGGAGCCTCGCTGGCTGGAATTCCGGTGCTCTACGCCCTGATCAACTACGGTCAGCAGATCAGTATCCTGGGGCAGGACCTGCTGTTCTGGATCCTCATGGGTCTGTTGGGCTTCGTCAGTTTCAACCTGCTGCGTGAGGGATTCAAGGGTGAGCGGCCCCAGCGCGATCGCATCATCGTGCTCATGATCCTCATGGTATTCAATGTGGTGTTCTGGGCCTGCTTCGAACAGGCGGGCAGTTCACTGACCCTGTTTGCCGACCGCAACGTGGATCGCAACGTATTCGACCTGTACGAGATGCCGGCCAGCCAGACCCAGTTCTTCAATCCGGCGTTCATCATCATCTTCGGCAGTATCTTCTCGGTGATGTGGGTGCGGTTGTCCAAGATCGGGAAGAATCCCAACATCCCCCTGAAATTCGGCCTGGGTATCATCCAGCTCGGCCTGGGTTACCTGATGCTGCTGGTGGGTAGTGCCCTGGCGGGCGAGGCGGCGCAGGTGCCGCTGTTCATCCTGGGATTGATGTATCTTTTGCATACCACGGGCGAGCTGTTCCTTTCGCCCATCGGGCTGTCCATGGTTACCAAACTGGCGCCCAAGCACATGACGGGCTCCGCCATGGGGGCGTGGTTCCTGAGCTTCGCGTTCTCCATGTACCTCGCGGCCGTGCTGGCCCAGTTGACCGGAGCCGGGGGCGAGAGTGCTGAGGCCATAGCCAATATTCCGCCGGCCGAGAGCCTGGCCAGCTACGTGTCCGTATTCGGCAAGATGGGCTTTGTCACCGTGGGGATCGGCGTGTTGCTGGCCCTGCTGTCCAAGCCGCTGAACAGGATGATGCACGGCGTGGAGTAGACGCGTACTTGGTGGAGGCGGAATTCGAGAAACCGGTGGTTTGCCGCCCCGTCTTCCACTATTATCCCTTGGTTCGGGGAGCCCCTGTGTTCCCCGTTCCTTCTGTAGGAACACTGTGTACCCAGCGCGGAGGCTATCCATGACCACTGCCCCGGCCAAGAAAGGGCACCCCGCCGGCCTGAAGGCCCTGTTTTTCACTGAGATGTGGGAGCGACTGGGCTTCTACCTGATGCTGGGCATCCTGCTGCTCTACATCACTGACACCGAACGTGGCGGGCTGGGTTTCACTACGCGGCAGGCGGCCGAGATCTACGGCACCTACATGGCCTTCGTGTATTTCACGCCGTTCCTGGGCGGCATGATAGCCGACAGGTTCCTGGGCTTCCGGCGTGCGGTCTTCATCGGCGGCCTGCTCATGGCGGCGGGCTACTTCAGTCTGGGCATCCGCAGTCTGCCGACGTTCTACGCGGGATTGACCCTGCTCTGCCTGGGTAACGGTTTCTTCAAACCCAACATCTCGGCCATGGTGGGTAATCTCTACGAGGCGGACGATCCGCGCCGGGACGCGGGTTTCAACATCTTCTACATGGGTATAAATATCGGTGCCACCATGAGCGCCCTGCTGTCGGCGCCATTGCGCAACCTGTGGTCCTTCAACATGGCCTTTGCTGCGGCGGGGGTGGGCCTGCTGGTGGGTACCCTGATCCTGGTGTTGAACTGGAAGCGCCTGGCCAAGGCCGACGTTCAGAGCGAGCGCAGCGACGAAGACATCTCCTTCAAGCAGGTCATCCTGACCATCCTGGTGCCAGCGGGTCTTTTCGGCCTGGTCGGGTACTTCGTGGGCAACGCCATTCCGTTCGTGGCAAACACCATCGGGCCGGTGACCTTCGCATTCATCGTGGGCATGATCCCGGTGATGGTGTACTTCTGGCTGATTATCAAGCGTGCCAACGACGAGGAACGGCCGGGCCTGGCCGCACTTATTCCCGTCTACGTGGCGGGCGGCGCCTTCTTCATGATCCTGCACCTGAGCGGTGGCCTGATGACGGTCTTCGCCGAGCACAATACCGACCGCCGGGCCGAGTGGATCCCTGCGGCTACAGAGTTCTACGCCCAGAAGGCCATGCCCAGCTACTACCTCAACGCCGGTCCGGACGTGCAGCGTCCCGACGAGCGGATACTGATTACAGTCAGCGAAGAGGGCGAGGCCATGTTCGGCGCGCGTATCCTCAGCGACGAGGTGCGGCGCGAACTCGAGACCCGTCCGGAACTGACCGTGCATCCCACCGCCGATTATGTGGTGCCCGATGACGAGGTGTTCCTGGTCTGCGAAATATATGCCGCGGATGATGTGAACGTAGCCACCGAGACCGACGCCCATGGTGTGGCCACCACCACCGTGAAGGTCAGAGATGGTGCGACGCGCCTGGACGAAGTGCTGGTGACCCGCTCGTTCGACGGTGTGGATATACCCGTGTTGCTGGTATCCGAGGGTACCCGCACGGCGGTCTACGACAACCGCGATCCCGCAGTGGAGACCCTTGTTCCGGGCAGCTACGTGCGCCTGGTGAACGCGGAGATGCTGACCGGTCTGGTGAACCCGGTGTTCGTGGTGGTCATGACCCCTGTGGTGGTCTTCTTCTTCGGCTGGATGGCCGCCCGCGGCAAGCCGGTCTCCACGGCACGCAAGATCTTCCTGGGCATGATCATCACCACCGTCGCCCTGCTGATCATGGCCCTGGGCGCTTTCATGGGGCAGGACGGTGCGGCCAAGACAGCCATGATCTGGATGGTCGTCTATTACCTGGTGATTACGTTCGGCGAGTTGTGCCTGTCGCCCATGGGGTTGTCCCTGGTGACCAAGCTGTCGCCCAAGCGCTTGGTGGGCCTCATGATGGGTGGCTGGTTCCTGGCCACGGCCGTGGGTAACAAACTGTCCGGCTTCCTCAGCGGTCTGGAGCCCAGTACGCAGATGTTCGTGCTGCTGGCCCTGGCCATTCTGCTGGTGGCCGGATTCATCTTCGCCATGTTGCCGCGACTGAACACGGCCATCAAGAAATACGGGGCCTGACGGCTCCGCCGAGAGGTATTCGATGAAACGTACCGTCACCATCTGGTTGCTCACCTTCGTCCTGACTGTCGGCTTCCTTGTGTGGCAGAAGATGTCGGGACCGACCTATCCCGTGCGGACGCGGGTGGAATTCGGGGCGGGAGAACACAAGGTCGAGTTGTTGCGAACCCACAGCATCACCGGTGAGCTGCCGGTTACGATTCCCGTGGCCGGTCCCGACGATGCCGATCCCGGTGTGACCGGCACCGTAGTCTGGCGACGTTATCCGACCGGCGAACCATGGCAGCGATTGGCCATGGTCTACGACCGGGGGCTGCTCAAGGCCGAGCTGCCACGTCAGCCCATGGCCGGCAAGCTGGAGTACCACGTGGAGTTGCAGCATGACGATGGAACCGTGCGGATTCCCGCGACCGAGGCGGCGGTAGCCCGCTTCAAGGGTGATGTGCCGGGCCTGGTTCTTGTCTTCCATGTCACCTTCATGATTTTGGGCATGCTGTTTTCGACCGGTGCCGGGCTGGAGGCCCTGACCGGTAACGGGTCACCCCTGAAAGCCCTCTCGCGGATCACCTTTGTCTTCCTGTTCCTGGGGGGGCTGATCCTGGGGCCGGTGGTCCAGAAATATGCCTTCGACGCCTACTGGACGGGCTGGCCCCTGGGCGGGGACTGGACGGACAACAAGCTGGCCGTCGGTGCCCTGGTCTGGGCCATAGCCGTATGGAAGACCTCCACGGCAAGCACCGGTTCCCGGGCCACCCGGGTGCTGGTGGTGATGGCGACCATTACCATTCTCGTCATCTACTCCATTCCCCACAGCATCCACGGGTCGACTTTCGACTACGAGACGGGCGAGCATATCCAGGTCATGATGAGGTTGCCGCTGCGGTTGCTGGGCTGACGCCGCAGCAGTCAGGCGCTTTCCGGTAAAGGGCTCCGGCGAGGTGGTCCGGGCGGCTGGCCGGTCGTCAAGATCCTGAAGCCGGGGCAATTGAATGCCAATTGGATATCAATCGTGTGATATCTCGTTGCCATGCAGGCCGTTTCTCCTTTATCATGAACGTGTCGTGGTTAGCGCCATTCGGTCGGTGGGTGGGGGGATGTCCACCGGTGTAGTCGCGTCTCGTTGCCCCGTGCCGCCCGCAAAGGGGAACTGCCCTGAGCCAACGCCAGGTTTCACGATACCGGATCGGCGAGCCTCTGGGTGGCGGCGCCATGGGACGGGTCTACAAGGCGGAAGACAAGGTTCTGGGTCGCACGGTAGCGCTCAAGTTTCTCGCCCCGGAACTGGCCGCAAATCCGTCGTCGGTTGAGCGCTTCCTGCGTGAAGCCCGCATGCTGGCCGACCTGGACCATGCCAACATCTGCACCATCCACGAGATTGCCCAGGACGACGACGGCGCCTGGTTCATAGCCATGACCTACTACGAGGGCATGACCCTCAAACACAAACTGGCCGACGGCCCCCTGGACGGTTTGCGTGCCTTGGACTACGCCCGTCAGACCGCCATCGGTTTGGCCTATGCCCACGAACACGGCATCATCCATCGCGACATCAAGCCGGCCAATCTCATCGTAACGCCGAACGAGGAGATCAAGATCCTCGACTTCGGCGTAGCCCGCCTGGTGGACGGAACCCAGTTCACGGCGGCTGGCGCGCTGGTAGGCACCTATGGCTACCTGGCCCCTGAGCAGACCCGGGGTGAACAGGTTACGGCCGCCTCCGATATCTGGTCCCTGGGCGTGGTGCTGTTCGAGATGACCACAGGTGGTCTGCCGTTCACCGGTGATGGGCACGCGGCCCAGCTCTATGCCATAGCCCACGACGAACCGGTCACACTGCCGGTCACCGACTCGCCCCGGTCGCAGGCCCGGGCGGCCATCGTCGAGAAGTGCCTGGCCAAGGATCCTCAGGACCGGTTCGAATCCGCGGGGGAACTGGCCGTGGCGATCGGCGAGGTACTGGCAGCGGTTCCGTCGGGAACCTCGGGCACCTTTGCCATGCCCACGTGGACGCCGGCGACCGCCTCTCGCCAGCCGCGTCGTGCACTCTACTCCGCCCTGGGTGCGGCGGTCATGCTGCTGGCGGTATTTCTGTGGCCGCACGGGTTGGAGCGGTTGGGCCTTGCGGGAACCCGGGTCGACCGGACGGGGGTGGCGGTGTTGCCATTCGAGTTCCTCGGTGGCGGTGATCCCGCTACCGATGCCCTGGGACGTGGCCTGGCCTGGAACCTGAACGACCAGTTGGATGATCTGGACCACTACACGGATGCCTTCTGGATGGTGCCGGCGTCCGACTTGAAAACCAACAAGGTCCAGGACAGGACCATGGCGAGGGATCGTCTCGGTGCCTGGCGCGTGGTGACGGGGACCGGTCGGTATTCGGGCTCCAACATCGTGTTGAAACTGTCGGTGTTCGACACCCACACGGGCAAGCGGCAGGAAATCGAGTTCCAGGACCCGGCGGCCAACCTTTCCACCTGGCAGGAGGATGTGGTGACCTGGGTGGTGCAGGCCCTCGATCCCGATTTCCCGGTGGCGGGGGGTTCCGCAACCGGGTTGAGGGCGGGCACCAAGGTTCCCAGCGCCTTCATGGACTATTGCCGCGGGATGGGATACCTGAATTCTCCAACAGACGACGACTTCCAGCGGTCTGTTGATCGGGCACTGGTCGCACTCTCGGCGGCTGTAGCTGCCGACTCGTCCTTTGCCCCCGCCCGCGCCGAACTCGGTTATGCCCAGTGGCGCCATCATGCCGCCGGTGATACCGCCACCGCCTCCCTGGGCCGCTCCAACCTGATGGCGGCTTTGCAAATGGACTCGACGCTGGTACGGGGATACCTGCTGGTGGGTCGTGTCCTGGACGCCGAGGGTGATACGGAGGGAGAATTGGCAGCCTATCGGTCAGGACTTCGCCTCGATCCGGTGCGAGCGGACCTGCTCAAGGCGGAGGGTGACGCCCTGTATGCGACGGGTGATAAACAGGCGGCCTACAGTGCGTTCGAGCGCTACATCGCGGTACGCCCGGGCTATGCTCCGGGTCACGAATACCTGGCCCGTTGCCAGGCATACAGTGGTGATCTGGATCTGGCCGAAAAGACTCTCGAGGACCTGCTGGAATTCGCACCCCGCAACCATGTGGGGATCTATTTCATGGGATCGGTGATCAATTTCGCGCGCCGGGACCCGGCGGCAGAGAACTTGTTCCTGGAATCCCTCGCCATCCATCCCACGTCAGTGTGCTACGCCAACCTGGGTTCGTTCTACTACTACGCCCAGCGCTACGAGGACGCCCTGTTGTCCTACCGGAGCGCTGCGTCCCTGAACCCGCAACACGACCTCTGGCGCAATATAGCCGAGGCCTATCGCTGGTCGGGGGGATACGCGGACTCGGTGCGTGTCGTCTACAAGAGGGCCATCAACGTCGCCGAGCGCAAGCTGGACGATGATCCGTCCAATCCCGGCCTGCTGGCGGAGCTGGCCAGCTATAATTCAGTGTTGGGAAACAAGGAACGAGCCCTTGAACTGCTTGATACCCTTAGTGGTTTGAGGGTGGTTTCGGGAGAGACAGCCATGACGGTAGCCACCGCCTACGAGGATCTGGGCTACCGTGACGCAGCCTTCGCCCATCTGGATACGGCGCTTGCCCTGGGCGTGCCGCATACGATGGTCGAGAATTACCCGGGGTTCCGCAACCTGCGCTCCGACGCCAGGTATCAAACCCTTATGGACCAGTACCGGTAACGCGGATCCGGTGGGTCGCAACATACTCTGGAGGGAATGGGAAATGGCACATCACAACGTTGATATTCATATCCAGACTTTTACTGATCCCAACGGCAGGAGCGATAACAGGGTTGCGGTGGTGTCGCCGTCGTCCTTCGAATTCATGGATGGGGATACGGTGACTTTCACCAGTGTCAGTGCGGAGGATATCCAGGTTTGGTTTCCCAAGGTCTGGTACGAGCCACCAAGCAACCTGGATCTGCCGGCTACGACCAGGGTCTTCGATGTACCCAAGAAGGGCAGCGGGGCAGAGCTGGTCCTCAAGGTCGACGGCAAGTTGATTCCCAAGACGGACAAGTATGTGCCCTATCAGGTCTATTGTGGCACCATCAACGAATTCGCCGTGGGGGATTCGCCCCCGAAGATGAAGCTCGAACCCTGATCGTGCGCCCAGGCGTCGTGCGTTCCCGGGACCGAGGTCCCGGGAACGCGGCGCAGGTTCAATCTTCCGGTACGCAGATGCCGTGGCGCGCCGCCACCACCAGTGTTTTCACCAGCACCACGAGGATGGTCAGGGTGGTGACTACCGTCATCACCAGGGCCGCCTGCTTGAACAGTACCAGGTGCGAGACCTTGTACATCAGGAACAGCGAGATGGTAAAGGCGTCCAGCGGGAAGGTGTATCCCCACCAGGATACGAAATATGGCACGCGCCGGAAGCGGTCCACCATGGTCAGCAGCATCAGCCCCGTGAACAGGCCGAAGTAGAACAGCACCCGGGCAAAGGGATCCAGGTTCCCGGTCAGTTTCATGTAGGCGATGAAGCCCACCGCCGGCGGCGCGATGAGAATGAACAGCGTCGGCACCAGTTTCTCGGGCATGGGGTCGTGGAAGACGATACGGTTCATGAAGATGCAAAGCAGCACGAGCCAGTACATCAGTCCGGTGGCGAAGAAGAACCAGGAGATCTCCGGGTGCGCGAACTCCACACCTGCCACCGGCACCAGGATGGGGCCCACCACCGGGATGAACCAGGCCGGGTTGAAGCCGCCGATGTGGTGCGGCCTGTGGAACCAGCGGTAGAGGATAAGCAGCAGGATCAGCAGATGCAGGGGCGTACCGATGAGCCACAGGACCTTGGCCAACGCGGGGTAACCCGACTCCAGGTAGCCGATGGACAGCAGCAGGAAACAGATGGAGATGGCGGCAAAGAAATTAATGCGGATGGGGTGCAGGAAATCCCGCTTCACCTCGGCCGGATACTTCGCCAGTTTCAGTCCGTAGGTCGCCATCACGAAGACAAACCAACCGCTGGTTACGTAGAGGATGGTCTGGCCCAAGGGCAGATCCACGGCAAAAAAATGCTGGAACTTGAGGTAGACGATGGCCAGGCCGGCCAGTCCCATGACCGATGGCATCAGGGTGATGGGGAAGTGGCGCAGGCGGGATTCGTGGACATCGTTGGGCATGGTGACCTCCGGGAATTGTTTAGAGATCCATTGGATGCTAATATATGTGCCAGCGTGGACCTGATCCAGTCTGGATCGCAGGCGTAACCAATCCGGGGAGAGGGCAACATGACGACACCACAGGGCAAACACCTGTTCATCAATCTGGCCAGTGGTGAACCGGCCCATGCCGCCAAGGCCCTGCGTCAGGGGCGCAATTTTATCGCAGGGAACTGGGAAGTGACCCTGATGCTCAATGTGGACGCCGTGACCCTGGTTGGTCCCGCTGCCGGGCAAACCAATTGTCCGGTCAGTGGCAAACCGCTGGACGTCATGCTGGCGGGTTTCGCGGCTGCCGGAGGATGCGTGCTGGTCGGTGCCGATTGTCTGAAACTGGCCGGTTTCGCGGTGGATGATCTGCCTGCCGGTTGCGCCATCGGCACGTTCGAAGAAGTTGAGCGTCGGTTGGGCCGACCGGGTACCCGGACCCTGTGCTGGTGAGTGCCCGGTGACGAGCCTGGGTCAGAAACCCACGTCCCGGTGTGCATTCTCCTGCTCGAGCCAGGCAAGCAGGGGGGCGTAATAGTCCAGCATGGCAGCCGCGGACAACTCTTCGCCGGTAGCCTGGGATAGAATCACCAAACCGTCGCGGGTGCCGCCGAGGGCCATGACATCGTGGAGCAGAAGTCCGCCCTCGCGACTGCCGAACCAGTCGGCAGTACGCACATCCTGGTCCAGCAATTCCCGGCACACATAACGATGCAGCTGATGGGCGGCCACCATGCCCAGGGCCTGCTGCCAACCGGCGGCCGGGTCGGTGATCACCAGCGATACGGCGGCGGCATCGCATAACTCCTCGCCGCGGGGACCTGGTGCTGCCAGCCCCTGCCAGGTGCCCACCAACTCCCACCACCGGTTGTTGATACGATGGGCGGGCAGGTCGTTCTCGTAGAAGTCGTACTCCCAGCCCGCCAGGGTGCCCAGGAGGAAGGGGATGCCAACCAGCGGCCCGGTGATCGCCTCGTCCAGCAGGCGCCTGATTTCGTCGGGAGCATCCGCAATCCCGGGCCAACCCAGACGCTCCAGGTAGGGCGGCTGCCGGGTTTGCAACCTGCCCAGTTCCACGATGGTGTGGCCCGTCAGACCGTCGGCCGGGCCCCGTAGCAGAATCGGGATTTCCGGGCGGGCGGTGGTCTGCCAGGCGTGGGCCAGGCCGATCTGGCCGTGGGCGACAGCCAAGCCCTCGAGGCCGGCTACCGGGCCCAGCAGCGTGCGGACATCGCCGGCGGAATCCAGGTCCCAGGTGGCTGGTGCGGACACGTCCCCTCCGGCTGTGACGGCGTCGGTACCGAGAGGTTTGAAGCCCAGGGACAGCCAGAACTCCACGCCGTTTTCCACCAGCCACCCGGGCTGGATATCAGTCGACACCGGAGCCGGATTCGCCAGCGAGGGCCAGCTTGCACCGGCGGGATCATCCAGCCAGTGGATCGGCAGCATACGCGGAGGATCGGTTCCGTAGCGTGCAGCCAGCTCGTGGCGGGCCCAACATTGCAGATGTCGGTACAGGGGCCTCAGGTCATCCAGCACCTGCTGCAGCAGGGCGGTGAGTTCGCCACCGGTCAGACCATGGGTGGCAGCCTGCAAGCCGAACCAGGATGAGTAGCCCATTTCCCGGGCTGCCCGGTTGCGAAGGTCTCGCAGTTCGGCCAGTTGGGCGCGCAGTCCGGCCGCCCGGTCGCGATCCTGCTTCCAGGCGTCAAGGCGCTGTTGCATTTCGGTCGGGTCGGTGGGGGCGACCGCAGGGCGGGTTGCGACAGCTTCACGCAACGCAGTGTCGAGGGCCAGTATGCGGGCCGCCAGATCAGGCCGGGTACCGGGCCGCACGGCCGCCAGCTGCCAGGCGCGCTCGATCTGTCTGGTTTGCAGGTCGCCCAGGTCCGAGCGTCCGCGCAGGCGCCGCAGCCCGGTGATGGTACCGCGGCTACCTGTAAAATCACCCAGGGCGCGGGACGTGGTCAGGCGCTGGCGTCCAGACGCCTCACCGGGTTCCAGGGCGGCACTCCAATCTGCCCGGGCTCGTGCCGCCGCCAGGTCGGCGTAGCGTGCGTTGTAGACGGTCAGGAACGAGTCAACCACCGCGGGACCGGAGGTTCGTCCCAGTCCCGGTATCCCGACGGCGGGGACGATGGTGGCCGACTCGGCCGCAGGCCGGGACGCCGGATCCTGCTGTTGACCCAGGTACCAGACGAACATCAGACCACTGGCCAGCAGCAGCATTCCCAGACCTGCGATCATACGGATATTCAAGACGGTGCGTCCTTCGTGTCGGGTCGAACGGGAGCCGGTACGGTGACTGAGCGCCGCGAGGCGAGTTTGCCACAGGATTCGGGCGGCGCAAAGCCCCAGTTGTTTCTCCCATGTGCTCCGGATTTCCCTTCATTCCCCGCCGGGTCACGGCTTCCCTTGACGTGGCCGAGGAAAAACCCGACCATTTCACTACATCTTGGTATCATTCAGCACGATCTGACAGTACGAGGGTCCTTCAGCACAACAGGCTGGATTAGACGTGGATTGGCTATTTGCAACGGG
>QNDV01000040.1 GCA_003646045.1 bacterium | reverse complement strand
CGAGCCCTTCGTGGACAAGCGCCAGGCCGAGATCACGCGCTATATCAAGCAGAACGATCCCACGGCCCGGGTCGAATACAACACCAACGGCGAACTGCTCACCGCGGAACTGGGACGCGAGTTGCTCGAGGCGGGAGTGGACATCATGCGCTTCAGCATCGACGGCTTCAGCGTCGCGACCTACGAGCCCAGCCGGGTGGGCATCGACTACGCCAAGGTGCTCGAACGCACCACGGCTTTCCTGGAGATGTGGGATGCCGGGGGATACCGTGACAAGGTCTTCACCGAGCTGCGCATGATCGAGGTACCCGAGAACCGTCACGAGATTCCGGACTACAAGGCGTACTGGGGTCCCCGCTGCAGCGAGGTTCTGATCACCCAGCTCTACCAGTGGCCCTGGACCGGACAGAAGCCCGAGGACGTGGTGCTCAAACCCTGCCTCAAGGTGCTGGACGAGATGTTCTTCTACACCGACGGCAACGCCACCCTGTGCTGCTGGGATGTGCACGAGAAGGCAGTAGTCGGCAACGTGAGCCAACAGTCGGTGGCCGATATCTGGAACAGCTACGCCGCGGCGTGCCTGCGGGACATCCTCGACGACGGCCGGCGGGACCTGATCCACCTCTGCAGCCGTTGCAACGCCTACGAAGGTTATGATTTCGAGAAATTCGCCAAGCGTGGCTGAGCTGATTCACCCGCGATAGGTTATGGGGTCCTCCATACCCGCGGCCGCGAATCCCCGCAGCCGCAGGCGACAGCTTTCGCAGCGACCGCAGGCCTCTTCCTGTTCGGTATAGCAGGACCAGGTCAGATGCAGGGGCGCCTCAAGTTCAAGACCCCGCCGCACGATGGCAGCCTTATCCAACCCGATCAGGGGAGTACGGATACCGATGTTGGTCTCGGGTCTGGTACCCGCGGCGATGGCCGCCTCGAAGATCTCGAAAAACTCCCGGCGGCAATCGGGATAGCCGCTGCCATCCTCCTGCACCGCCCCGATATACAACCAGCGAGCACCGATTACTTCGGCCCACGAGGCACCCACGGCCAGGATGTGCGCATTGCGAAAGGGCACGTACGTCGATGGCACCGGCCCGCCCTGCCGCGGCAGCCCTGTTTCGACCGGCAGCGAGGCGTCCACCAGGGAGGTACCGCCGATTTCCCGCAGGTGGCCCACGTCGGCCACCAGTCGCCGTTCGATACCGTAGTGGTCGGCCAGGTCGCCGAAAGCCGCCAGTTCCCGGGCCTCGGTGCGCTGGCCGTAATTCAGATGAAGAACCGCCACGTCATGCCCGCGAGCGGCATCGGCCAGGCAGACCGCCGAATCCAGGCCACCGCTGACCAGGACAATAGCCAGGTCCCGCGCCATACTCAGACCCCCCTCCGGCGATCGGGCCAGATCACCTTGTGCCACTGGATCTGGAGCCGCGCCGCGACCTTGTCCGCCAATAACCACCCGGCCAGATCCCGCGGATCCAGGCTGTCGGCCACCGCGCCGAAAGCCACTGGCACACCGGTCGGCAGCTGGCCACCAGCCACCAGGTCACGGCCCCATTCGTAGTCCTGGCGATGGGCACAGACGATTTTGAGTTCATCTTCCTCGTTCAGCGAGCCGATGCCTGCCCAGTCGATGAGCCCGGCGTCGATCCCGCTGCCGGGTGCCTTGAGATCGACGATGCGGTGTACGCCGGCGGGAACCGCCGCCAGGTCCACGGCGTTGGCAGGCCCGCGGGTACCGCTGGTTTCCAGCAGGACCCTGCGGCCGTCCGCCAGCAGGGCCTCCAGCAGGGGAAGGACTTCGGTCTGCAGCAGGGGCTCACCCCCCGTGACCAGTACGGTGGCATGACCCTCTGTGCGGACCCGGGCAACGATGGCGTCCACCTCCAGGCGCTGCCCCTCGTTGAAGGCGTGGGCCGAGTCGCACCACACGCACCGCAGGTGGCAGCCGGTCAGGCGCACCAGGGTACAGGGTTCACCGGCAAAACGTGACTCGCCACAAATGGCAGGGTATATTTCGTTCAACAGAATCATGGGTCGCCTCGGCTCTCCCGTCGGAAGCGGGCCAGGGGGACCGCCAACCGGGAGTTGTAGTGAAGTGCGTATGATAGTTCAAGGCCAGGCCCGGGACAAATCCGGAATCCGGGACAAATACAGGGTCCGGCACATTGGTCGCATCCTGCTGCTGTTGTCCACCCTGCTCCTGCTCACCGGCGGTTGTGGCGGCAACGACGACAACCGGGACGAATTCCCACAGGTCCGTCCCCTGCCCTGCCCGATAGTGGTGAATGCATCCGGCTGGCGCGACTTCGACGATCTCGTAACCCGCATCGCCGGCGGCAGGGATGTGACACGGGATGATCTGGTGGACCTGGCGGAGTCGCCGTCATTCGCCGTATGGAGCGCTTCATTTCCCTCGGGTGGCGCCCCCAATCAGACGCGTATCACCAACTGGCTCGCCAAGGCATTCGCGGACGAGATCGGCATCGAGCATAAACACAAGATGAATTCCGAACAGCGGGATTTCTCACGGTCCTACCTCTGGTCGCGGGACCGGCGCGACCTGATCAACCAACGGCTGCACGAGTTGGACGACGGTCTCTGGTGCGAGCTGGATAAGCGTTTGCGTCGCTGGGTACCGGCGGATGATCTGCCCGATACGGTGCGGATAGAAGTACTGCCCTCCCGCCCCGAGCTGCGCTACTACGAGAATCACATCTTTATCGATTCGGGAGTCATCGCCGCGGGCAACAACAGCCAACTGCTGGGTCAGCTCACGGCCCTGGCCTACAGGAATCTGGCGGTCCCGGTGGGTCCCGGTCCCCTCGCATCCAGCGGCACTGCAGCCATCGCCAGCCTGTTCAAATCCCTTGCCTACGAAGGCGTCGCCAGCTGGCTGGAAGATATCCCCAACACGATCTTCGCCCCTGAGCACCCTGTTCTGGGGTCGGTGCAATTGGTCCCCGAGGACTTCTGGGATACCTCCATCCGCTCCCTGGCCAGCCTGGACCGGCATCTGCCCGCGGTTCTTGAAGATCCCGACGGCGATACCGAGGCTGTCGCCGAAATAGTGGAGGGCGCCGTATCCGCCGGCCTGATAAACCGTGGCGGCTGGTGCATGGCCTCGACCATCGTTGCCGTACTGGGCGAGGAGCGTCTGCTCGAAGTGGCCCATTCGGTACCGGAATTCGTGGCGGCCTACCAGGAAGCCACCCGGAACAACGCCAAGCCACTGCCGCCGCGACACGAGGTTCCAGGTGCCTACCAGCGAGCCATGCCTCCATTCTCGCCCGGGACCTGGGACGGCCTGCTGCCCCTGTTGGAAGAGTATTTTTCCCGCACCGGAGATCTCGACCAGTAATACAAGGGAGGGCGCCCCGCGGGACGCCCTCATGGTCTTGCAGCCTGATCCTGCAGCCTGGCCTTGCGGCCTGACCCTGTCGCCGGTCATTCCCGGCCGGGAAAGACCGGTTCCAGATCCACCGGAATGCCGTCCAACTTGGCCAGGGCCGTCTTCAGCACCGGTGCCATCACAGCGTACTTGTCGATGAAGGCGGCAGTCCCGGCGTAGTCACCCCCTGCCTGCAGCATGCAGATCTCCCCCACCAGGTCCTTGATCACCGGCACGAATACCGCCGTGTCGATGGAGAACCGTTGCTGGTCGGTGTGCCAGGTTATGGCGCCCTTCTCCACCAGGTAGTTGAACTGGATGGCATTGGCCTGACCGTGGGCCTCGCCGATGCCGAAGCGCACGGAACGGAACAGGCCCGCCAGATAGGTGGCCGATTGCTGGGCGACGATTTCGGCCGGGAAGTAGTCGCGCCCCGCGGCCTGCAGCTCGAAGATGGTCCACTCGCCCATGGCGTCGGCTTTGGCTTCCTCCAGCGTGGAATACAGTTCCTTCAATTCCAGTCGCACCTCGGTCTGCCGCCCGTCGATGGTGATCTTGCCCGGCCCCAGGCCATGGCTCATCTCGTGCCACAGGGTGTGCAGGAAGAAGCTCTCGGCCGTCAGGTCGTTCAACTGCTGCGGTACCACCAGTTCCTGGGCGATGGGCACCAGGATGCGGTCGAACTTGGACTTCATGATATTGCGCAACAGCACCTTCTTGGAGCCCTTGGCCTCGCGCACCCGCTCGTCATTGGGCAGGTTGAAGGCGATGGTCTGGATACCCGCACGGGTGTCGCCCGCGGAATAGACCTCATCCACCACGCGGATGGGCGATTCGCTGCCCCGGTTGGGGTTCTTGTGCTCGTCGGGAATTGGCAACCTGGACTCGAGCCAGGGCAGCTCGTTCTTGAATCCCGCCAGGCGAGCGCTTTCGGTCGGGTCGGTAACCGTCACGAAGGACTCGAACGAGGCCTTGTAGCCGAAGAGACCGTCCTCGTAGGTCTCATAGGGACCGATGGTGATCTCGACGTCACTGTCCAGGTCCATCCACAGCATATCCGACGCGTAGTAGTCGTCACTCAGGAAGGCGTCGGCGCGACTGGCGAGGAAAGCCCGCAGGCTGGCGTTTTCGGTCAGAGCGGCCGCTTCGTGCAACAGTTCTGCCGCGGTCTGCAGCTCCGTCGCGAAAAACCGTGAATAGGGAATCGCAACCAGCGCTCCTGAAGCGTCCCGCCGGACCATGGTGAACAGACCGTCAAAACCGGCCGCGGGGTCGGCGATGAGCTTCCGCTCTGCCTCTGTCAGGTCCAAGGGGTAGAAGTTGGCACCTTCCGGGTGGGGCCAGTCGCCCATGAAGGGCTCGCGGTCAAAGCGTCGGTCCCAGGGGCCCATATTGAGACGGAAGTAGCGGCGTACGCCCGACTGCCTGTCGGTCGGCAGTTCGGAGATGCGCATGGCCAGCTCCTCGTAGCAAGGCGTGGCCTGCCTGCGGAACAGGTCGTTCATGATACGGGAAGCGGCGATAAGTTTGTCCAGTACCACGTGCTGGGTATGATCCAGGTGCCCCAGATCGGGCGCCAGTTCGGTGGGCACGTAGGCGGCCAGGCGCGTGTCCAGATCCGCGACCACTGTCAGCGGACCGGAAGTCCAGGCACAGTCCACTTCCGCTTCGGCAGGCCCGGTATCGGCGGTGGTAGCGGTATCGGTATCGCTACCGCCACCACCGCAAGCGGTGACAGCCAGCAGCACCAACAGGGTGACGTGACGCATACGGGTCATGACGGGCTCCTCGGGATGGGTGGTCAGAATGGAGACGGCGTCTATTCTGCCGGGCGGCAGGACAGGCGTCAAGCCGGACCGGTTTCGACTGTTTCCATGAAAAAACCGCAGCGGATGCCGCGGTTGAAATGGCGGGAGCGACGAGACTCGAACTCGCGACCTCCGGCTTGACAGGCCGGCGTTCTAACCAATCTGAACTACGCCCCCGCCCGATCTCGTCGTGCGAGAGGCGCAATATAGTTCCACCCCTGCTGCGTGTCAAATGGTTTGCCAAAGGGTATCAGCGGCCGTCAACCGGCCATTCCGGCGTTTCGTGGACCTCCCAGTCCACGGGCAGCAGCGCTGCCAGATCCGTCGCCAGGGATGGATGTCCCACGGCCAGGGCCACCCCCCGCGGCGCCAGTTGCTCCAGCCACGCCCCAGCCCCCTCCAAACCGGCATCCAGCGGACGGTGGGAGGTTACCAACAGCAGATCCGTGCCCGGTGGCAGTCCGGAGTCCAGCCGGCAAAAGCCGTGTCCGCGCGGCAGCAGGCATCCCGCATCGGGATCATCGGCCGGCCCCCAGCGATCACCGGCAGTACGATCCAGCCATCCGGGCGTGCGTGCGGCGAGTTCAAGGTCGGCCGGCAGTCTGTCGGCCAAGCCCCGCCATGCCTCCTGCCAGGCAGCCGGCGACGGAGAAAGTTGCTCCGGGATGTCGGCGACGGCTGCTTCGGTGGCTACACCTGCACAGGGGAAGGCTCCCCAGGGAATACCACGCACGAGCAAGCGGTCGCATCCCCCACCGGCGAGTGCGGCCAGCCACCCGGTACTCAACTCCTGCGGCTCCACCAGACCCGCGCCCGCGGGTACCTCTACACCCAGTGCCGCCATGTCCTGCCGCAGTCCACCCATGGTCACATCATCGGCAAACAACAGCGGCGCACGGCCTTGTCCCAGGATCCTTGCCGCCGCCGCCCGGTCCGGGTCCAGGGTCGCAACCGGCGCTCCCGCCAGCCGCAGGTGCCCCAGCATGATGGCATCCGCGCCCGCTTCCAGACCGGCCTGGAAGGGCATCGCATCCGGCTCGGCGGCCAGGGTACTGGTAGCCAGGTGGCTGTCGGTGGCACTGCCGCCGTGGCCGGGCCAGTGCTTCAGGCAGACCCTGCAACCGCCAGCCAGCAGGCCCGCCACCGCCGCGGCCACGTGGCGAGAGACGAGATCTACTCGCGACCCGAAGGACCGCACGCCGATCACCGGGTTGCGACGCTCGGTAAGCACGTCCGCCACCGGCGCCAACACGCGGTCCAGGCCCAATCCGGCCAGGCGTTCGCCGGTGCTTTCGTGGACCCTCCGCGTCAAATCCGGATCATCCAGCAGTCCCAGACCCCAGGCGACGGGGGGACGACCCACGGCCGCAGCCAGGGGCGCCACCGGACCGCCCTCGTGGTCGGTCATGATCTCCAGGTCCGGCACCAGGTCGTGCAGGCGGCGACAGAGAGCGGCTGTCTGCCCGGGTCCACTGGCGTTGCGCGAAAACAGAATGACCCCGGCCGGGCGCCAACGCTCCAGCCATCCGGCCTCGCGCCGGGTGAGTCGGGTACCGGCCAGCCCCACGACGAGGCGTCCGGCGAGATCCTCGCCGCAAATCATGGCGCCGGTGGCCCGGCCAGCCGTGACAGGATGGCGCCGGGATAGTAGTGGGAAAGGATCGCGACATAGTCATGGCCCCGTCGCGCCATCTCCAGGGCTCCGGTCTGGCACATGCCGATGCCGTGCCCGTAACCACGTCCCCGGATGGTGACCGACAGCAATTGCCCGTCGTCCTCTTCCAGATCCAGGTCGAAGAAGGCGCTGCGCAGGATGGCCGGGTTTCCGCCGGGAGGCGTCAGGGCCCAGCGCACGCGGTCGCCACGCAGGTGGTAGGTGCCGGCAGCGGTGACCACGGCCAGTTCGGCAACCCGTCCGCTGGTGGTGCGACGGCGGATCTCCAGGTTCCGCAAGCCACCTGGACGGGACCGGTTACCGTGACCGCCGTCCTGGCTGAAGAGTGTGCCCGCCCAGGCGGCGCGGCCATGCTCCCCCATGTATTCGAGATACTGCGGCAAGGTCTCGGCCAGGATTTCCTCGAGATGAACCCTCGTCCAGCTTTCCTGCCAGCGGTACCACTTGGACTTGGCGCACCAGGCCCGTCCGCCGCCGGGACCGTCCGCATGGCTGACCAGGTAGGAAATGGCTGCGCGCGGCCAGACCTCATGGACGTTGCTGGTGACACCGCCGCAGCAGGCGCTGTAATAGGCGGTGATTTCGGTGCCGCCGTGACGCAGCACCTGCCCCGCGGTGCGCTGTACGGCCTCGTTGCAGAGGGAATCCTCGTCCGCGGCGCCGCGATAGACCTGGTCCATGACCGAGGCGAAGACGTCGAAGCCGTGGCTCTGGCGTACACCCAGGTGGCTGACGGTGTAGGTGCGGGCGGCCACGGCCTGGGCCTCGACCGCGGCCAGGGCGTCGCGGCCAGGGCGACCTATCTCCCAGGGCACGACGCCTCGCAGATAGCCTTCGAGGGAAACGTTGTTCACCAGGGTCAAACCGCCCGCCAGGGGCGCCGGAATCACGAGGAACTCGCCGCGGTACGCCCTTTCGCCGTGCAGGCAACGATGGGCCGGGTCCTCCGGCTGCAGGATCACGCTCGAGGCGGTACCCTGCGCTCCCGCGGCCGACCAGGTCACGCCGGAGGAGCTGCGACGGCATACGATCGGTTGATCCGGGTTCACCCGGGCCAGCAACCGGCGTTGCCGCCCGTCAAGAAGCAGGGCGGGACCGTCTACGGCCAATTCGAGATCCGGTTGCTCCTCGACCAGGCCCACGCCCAGCAGGACCGGTATCCCGGCCGGCATTGCTGTCGGACCACCGGTGTCGCCAACCACCGGCGGCAGACGTTTGGGACCGGCGCAAGCTGTCAGCAGCAGCGCACAAACCAACAGGGTCGCACCACGGATCCGTCGCATGGTTTCCGCCCGTTCATGGCCGCTCAGCGCATAACCACCAGTCGTTGTACGTCACTGGTGATCCGTCCTCCCGGCGCGTCCAGTTCGACCCGGTACAGATAGGTACCGTTGGCCAGCTCGTCGCCCTCATTGTCACGACCATCCCATTCTGCCACACCATCGCCGCCACCGGAATGCTGAACCGGGATATGGGCCACCGTCCGGCCGGCGGTACTGAAGACGCGGATGGTACCCTGGCAGGAAGCAGCGTCCGTCTCGAACACGAAGCGTGTGCGGTTGGTCATGGGGTTGGGGAAGTTGAAGACCCGGCCGATAGCCACGTCAGGCAGGGCCTGCTCACCGGCCTGCAGGACCCAGATCGTCTCGTAGGTGTCGATGTCCAGGATCACGGTCCGTTCGCCCTCGGTCCCCGCCGGGGCCGTGGCCGTGTACGCCACCTCGAGGGTGTGGTCACCGGTGCGTACGATGGTCTCGTTGGTGATGACCAGGTTCTCGTCGTCACCGCTGGTCAGCGCATACACCATGGCATCGGTCAGGAAGGCGGCGCTAGTGACCACCATGTGGAAATCCACGGGCAGGTCGGGTTCGAAAGTGAAGACATCCGGATCCACCGGCTCGCCACCGGTGGTGATTTCCGCGTCCTGCCCCACGTTCAGCGTCAGGATCCAGTGTCGATCCGTGGGCTGCACGGCACCGGTGTCCCAAACCTCCACGTCCATCGTATGGGCATAGGGCCTGATGGGCACCGCCAGGCGATAGTGGGTTTCCTGGTGATCGACCTCGCCGGGAGGCAGGCTGTCCGCCATGGCCACCACTTGTGAGGTCAGGTCCAGCCCCCCCGCCTCGGTCACCAGCAGGCGGTCGATACCGGCCTCGTCCCGGGCCGCGATCTCGATGGTCCGGACGTTGGCCGCATCCAGGGCGACCAGGTCCACTTCGCCACTGATCTCGGTATCCGTACTGCCCTGCAGCACCGCCGTCAATTCGGGCGGACCGGCATCCAGTATCATGAGCGGATCGCCCAGGATAACGAACTGGGCGCACATCTCACGGAACTCCCGATCCCAACCGCGGGAAGCCAGGATATCGGCTTCGGTGGCCCACATGAGCTCGCCCAGCATCCAGCGGCTGCGTGACTGCTCCGGCTCCAGTCCTCCCGCCGGAGGATGCAGCAGCCAGCGATCCATCATCACCCCGCAGTAGAAACCGATTTCGCTGATGAACTCGTATCCCGAGCTGCCATAGCTGGCCACTGCGCCGTTGGAACCCTGGACCAGCAACTTCTCGCCGATGGATGGTTCGAATATGCCGGTCCCCACGGTGACCGTGTTCTGGGCCCAATCACTGACATGACACCCCATGCCGAAGAATACCCAGGGATCCGTGTTGCCGATGTTGGCGATATCCTGGCGAATCAGCCGATGGTCCATGAGCCAGAACTCTGATGCCAGGACCTTGGCATTGGCGTGGCCCTGGTAGTGGGCCACCAGACTTCCCTGCGCCAGGGCCTGCCTCAGGCCGGCCGCCGCACCACCATTGGCGGTTTCCGCGCGCACATCGCTCACGTCGCGGATTTCACCGGGATCCGTGGTGAACACCGGATCCAGCCAATCAGCGATGCGAATCAGCTCCGATTCCAGGGTCACCGGCGTCTCGGAACTCCAGGGCACCGCGACCAGGTCGCGTTCGCTGTCCAGGAAGGTCTCGTCGATGGAGCGGTATTCCAGAAAGGCCCCGGCCCCGGCCCCGTAGCCGTCGGACCACGAATCATCCGCCAGGAATACGCCGCGTTTCCGCCAGTCCTGTCCCTCCGCGGGTGACTCCATGATGATGATCTTGTCGATGACCCGATCCAGTTCCGCCAGTGAGTTCACGGGGAATCTTCCCGTATACATTTCCCAGGGACTGCGTACATTGTCCGGGAAATCGGCATCCTCGCTGCATACGAACCACTTGTCCGTGGCCATCAACTCCCAGGTGCCATACAGGGCATTCTGGACGTGATAGTGGGTGGGTACCCAATCCCTGGAAAAGCCCCGGGCCTCGGAACGCACTCCCAACTCGCGGGCGTTCTCGTTGGCGTCTCCCACCACCACCAGGGCCCAGGTGCCCCACTGGTCGCGGGCATGCTGCACCAGTCGCTTGATGGCATCCGGCGAACGCATGCCACCACCGTACCAGTCCCAGATATCCGCCACGTCCACGACGTGGAATTCCAACGCTCCGTCTGCCCGCGCCCGGCGGTGTTCCAACCAGGGCTCCAACCCGCTGCGGAAATCGCCGTGGGTCACCACCAGCACTTCCGGACTGCCGTCCACTGCCACCGGTGACACCGGATCAGTCACCACCGAGGATTGGAAATAGTCGAATTCGTCCACACCGGAGCCCGTAAAGCCCGCTATCGCGCGATAGCGCCGGGGCTCCGTCGGCGCAGCCTGATTAGGCATCACCGACAGGGTCCAGGTCCCGACGGCGTCGTCCAGGTTCCAGGTTTCCAGCGCCACGAACAGCGGTGCGCGGGGATCGGTCACGTCGATCAAGCCGATGTCCTGATCCCCGAAACCGGTTATCTCCAGGGGGCGCGCGCCGACCTGGTCGCCGGTGTGGAAGTCGAGTCGGTTACTGACCGCCCGGTAGAAAGCGTCGTAGGAGATCTGAACCCGGTCGATGAGGCACCAGAGACTCCCCGAGTCCTGGTACAGGACCATCTTGGCCGAATTCCCGGCCAGGTTGGCCGCTACCACCGGCGGCAGGTCGTAATCCCGGTCATAGGGATCACGGATGTTGACGGTACCGAGACGCGCGGTAGCCGTACCGTCGCGTATCAGATCCACGTTCAACCAGGTCGTATAATCCACGGGCGATGAAGGGCGAATGCTGGAGGCCGCCGCCCTGAAACTGACGATCGCATCTTCTCCCTCGGGATCCGGAGACCACTGGTTGGACATGAGAATCGTCAGGTCCGTGGCAATATGGGAATTGTAGTAGGTGCGGTCGTCACCCTCGTTGGGGTTGATCCCGAAAGTTACCTGCTCCTCGTGAATCTCGACCCGGCGATAGTTGCGAGCCGGCGAACCCACCGCCTCCGGCAGGCTTACCGTTTCCATCCGCGCCCAGGACTCTCCCGCTTCGGGCTGTGCCGCCGCCAGCCAATAGGCATTCACCGTGTTGTTCCACTCGCGGGGATCATCCACGGCGGCAATTGTCTCGGGGCCACCTCCCAGATCGGCGGTAAAACTGGTGTCGTCACGCATGCGCAGACCGTGAAAGACGAAGAAATCTTCATCCTCGAACAGGCCGCCGTCGCCCACCATGTGGATCGGCACCTCGATCTCGGCATAGGGCTGATCACCGGAACCGTCGTCCAGCCGCTCCAGATAGCGGCGCTGATAGAGCCGCACCTCATCCTCGTCCACCGGTATATCCGGCAGCAGGCCCCGTTCCCGCAGGCGGCGAGCGGTGACGCGATGAAGCCGCGTGGACACTACGCCGATCCTGATCTCCGGCGCCAGCAGAGTGGCGGCCTTGCCAGTGGCCGCCTTGGCAGCTGCGCCGGCGGCCGCCGGCATTACACCATGATAGGCAGCCTCGGTGGGCAGGCTCTGCAGCAGGTTCGGGTT
>QNDV01000039.1 GCA_003646045.1 bacterium | reverse complement strand
GTCCCTCAACGAGGATGACTTGCAGAAACTCGCAAAGACATGGGAGCCCATGAAGTCGGAACAGGCCCGGTCCATGGCGGCGGTGTCCAATCCGCCGGACAACTGCCAGCTATGGGGCCGAAACAGGTCCCGTCCCAGCAGCAGATTATAGCTGTAGCGCCGCGAGACGGCGGTCCGGCGAGCGTTGAACGAAGGCGACACCCTGTTCACACCGCGTACTTCCACGTCCGCGGGCAAGACCCGGGACAATGCACCATGCATCCGTTCGGCTTCGTTGTCCGTGCGCACCGAAAGATGGGCCACCTGCCCCCGGGCGTGGACTCCGCGGTCGGTCCGCCCCGCTCCCACGGGCATGACGTCACGCCCCAGGAGGCGTGAGCAGGCCCGTGCCAGTTCACCCTGGACCGTGCGGTGGTCGCGCTGCATCTGCCAGCCGTGGAAGCCGTCGCCCACATAGGCCAGATCGATCTTCAGGCGGATGGGGCCGTCGCTGCCGGGAAGACCTTTCACGCCCCACCCCCGGCTTTGAGGCGGGCCCAGGTCGTCAGCACCAGCGCGACAGTCCAGATCAGCAGCGTCAGTCGTGCCGACCAGGACGGCTCGCCCACGTCGAGGCCCACCGGGCGGCGGCGGCGCAGGCTCAAGCCCAATGCCTCCGCCCGGCGCATGAGGGTTTCCAGCAACGGCACGACGACCCTGGCGCGATTCCTGACCCGGGACATCCAATTGCGCCGATAGTTGGCGGTTGCCGACCCTTGGCGTAGACGGACCACCGCCTCGATGCGCCTCGCTTCGCCCAATACCGTGGGGGCCGTACCCAGGGCCACCACCAGCATCAGGGGCAGGTCTTCGTCCCGCAATCCCAGCCGGCGCAGGGGGCGAAACCACCATCGAACAGCGCTCACCAACTCGTCCAGGGGTACCGTGCGCATGAGAACCGCCAGCCAGGCCGCCGAACCGGCGACGCGCGTCAGAGCGACCAGGCCGGCCACCGCCCCGGCCCATGAAGGACGGCCCAGTGGCGCGGCCTCGGTTGTAGTCAGGATGTGCACCGCCATGACCAGCAGGGCCACTGACCACCATGGCGTGAGGGCGCGCAGCTGGCGGCCCGCATCCAGGCCGGTGGTGGTCAGCAGGACGACCGGGACCAGGACTGCCGGTGCCACCGCCAGCGGCGGCACCGTGAAAACCGTCGCCATACCCAGGACGCAGGCGCCCAGGCGGATTGACGGGTGCAGTCGACCCAGGGCCGAGGGTCGCAGTTCAGCCGCCGCGAAAGCAGGAGCGGGAATCATACGGCCGTACCACCCGCCAGCACGGCGGCGATTTGTACCGCGTTCCAGGCCGCACCCTTGAGCAGGTTGTCCGCCACTACCCACATCAAGAGCGCCCGGGGGTTGGCCGGGTCCTGCCGCACCCGACCCACGAAGACCTCGCGGCGACCGTTGGCTTCGCGGGGCGTGGTGAAATCATGGGGATCGGCAGTCACCTGGACCGATGGCTGGTCAGCCAGGGCCGCCACCGCCTCGGCGGGGGTGATCGGATTGTCACAGACCACCCGCAGGGCGGCGCTGTGCCCATTGACCACCGGCACGCGGATCGCGGTGCAGGTAACGGCCAGGTCATCGTCCCTGCCCAGGATCCGCCTCAACTCACGGCCCACCTTGGTTTCTTCCTCGTAGCTGCCGTCCGCCTGGGCGGCGCCGATGGCCGGTAGCACGTTGCCGGCCATGGGGCGCGGAAAAATATTGCCGGCAGGCGGGGCACCGGCCTGTTGCCGCACCAGCTCGTCCAGCGCCTGTTGTCCACCCCCGGAAACCGCCTGCAGGGTGGTGGCGTGGACTTCGCGCAACCCGAGATCCACCAGGGGCGCCACCGCCAGGGCAATCTGGATGGTCGAACAGTTGGGGTTGGCGATAATGGCACCGCCGGGATCCAGTCGGGACAGGAGATCGCCGTTGATCTCGGGAACAACCAGTGGCGAACCCGACTCCTGCCGGAAGGCCGACGAGTTGTCCACCACGCGCACACCGGCCTTCCGTGCTACCGGCGCCCACCTGCGGCTGGCCTCGCTCCCCGCACTGAAGAGCGCCAAGTCACAGTTGTCGAAGGATGTTTCGTCAACGGGGCGGCAGGCCAGTTCGCCTGTCAGAAACGGCAGCGTGGTCCCCGCCGAACGCGACGAGGTCACCAGCAGCGGTTCACCTGTCAGCCAATCCTGCTGCGCTAGCAGGTCGAGCATGGTTCTGCCCACGAGTCCGGTGGCGCCGAGAATTGCAGTGCGCATGCGCACGGTCTCCTTGGTTCGGGTGACCGCAGCATGGTAGCACCGGCCACCGGTCCGGTCAAAACGCCGGCACCGAAGGATTGGCCAGCCAGCCCGGTGATGCTAGGTTCGGCTTGGAAGAAGACAGACCCTTGTGCCCAGGAGATGCGCGACCATGATGCTTCCCGCCCCCAACCCCGTACGTCACATCGCCCTGCTTTTGGCCTGTTGTCTGACCTGCGCCCTGGGCACGGGTTGCCTCGACGGCGGCACCGACCGCGCCGACAAACTGGCGGCCATCGCCCGCTGGGAGGACCGGCGCCTCGCCCCCCAGGATTCACTGGGCGGTATGCTCGCCGATGGCGACGCCCACGTCAGGCTGGCGGCGGTACGAGCCGCGGGCCTCATCGGTCGCGATGACGCCCTGCCCCGCATGATCGATCTGCGCGAGGACCCCAGCCAGACGGTGCGAGCCCAGATGCTATTCTCCCTGGGCCTGCTGGCCGACACTTTGGCCGTACCGGTACTGGTGGCAGCGATCACCGACCCCCGTCCAGCCATCCGGCAGGCCGCCCTGCGGGGGCTGGCCCAGATGCCCAACCGGGGTGCCGCCTTGGTGCAAGTGGCGGCAGGAGACTCACCCAAGGACCGCGCCGCGGCTTGGGACGCCCTGCGCAACCAGGTCGATCAGGTCGGGCGCCAGGAACTCCTGCTCGCCCTGCAGGGCGGACTGGTGAGCAGTGAACCGGATGTCCTGTGGCGGGTCCTGCGCTGCGTGGAACGCCTGCCGGATTCGACCCTGGTACCTCTGGTGATTCCGGCTACCCGCAGCGACCGGGTCCAGGTGCGCGTGCACTCCTACCGGGCCCTTGCCCGCCTCGGCGGCGCCGCGGCCCGCCAGGCGGTACTGCTCAGTGCGGCGGACCATGCCTTCCGGCGTCTGCCCGGACAGCGAGTGGATATTGCTGCCTGTCGGGCTCTGGGAACCCTGGCCGTCGAGGCTCCCCCCGAGCAGATGCCGGCCGTGGCCGCCTTTCTCATCGACCGCAGCGGCAGTGCTTCATCCCACGTGGCCATGGCGGCCCTGGACGCCATGACCGCCTGTGTCGCCCGGCGCCCCCTCCCCGACGAAGCCGCGGATCAGGAAAGCCTGCTGCCGGTGTGGCGGATCCGCATGGCGCGGGCGGCGCTGCAGCGCATGGATCACCCTGAAGCAGGGGTCCGCGCCGCAGCCGTCACGGCCCGGGCGGCCCTGCGCGGGGCCGGTTCGCTTGACGACTTCGCCCCCCGCCTGGCAGTGGAGGAATCGGCCCACGTGATGGCGGCGCTGACCAGGGCCGTGGGCGATCTCTGCACGGATCCGGACAACCGGCTCAAGCCCTTCCTGGGCAGCCTGCTCTTCGACGCTCCGCCGGATACGGACCTGCCTGCCCAGCGCTGGTTGCGCAACGGCCTGGTGGGCGCCGCCGCCCTGGACGCTCTGGCGGCCAACGAGACCTGCGACCCCCATCACCGCTGGCAGACCCAGGTGGACCTCATGATGCGTGCGGTGATGCCCGGTGCCACCGACGACGAGCAGGTACTGGCCGCCACCGCCCTGGGGCATCTGGGGGATCACCCTGACGATGCCACCGCCCGGGGCGTGGTGGGAGTGGCCAGGCGAATCGCCGGCCCCTGGCGCAGCGACCTGAAGCTGGCGGCTATCGAGTGTCTGGGCAAGATGTTCAGCGCCCCGGATTCGGTGTGGACACCCGGTGAAACCGCTACGGCCGAAACCCGCTTGCTGCTGTCGTCGTCCTTCGACGATCCGGACGTGCGCATACGCCTGACTGCCCGCCGCACGGCACAGGAGACCGGCTTGCTACCCGCGCACCTGATTCCCACGGCCGCCAGCCTGCGGGCCACCCTGCCGGCGTTTGTACGCAGTGCGGACCAGCCCCCGGTGACGGTGCAGTTCGACGCACCGCGAGTGACCGGCACCACGAACCGGGGCTCGTTCACCCTGGAACTCAAGCCGGACGTGGCGCCCAACACCTGCGCCGTGTTCCTGGACCTGGTGAACCGCGGTTTCTACGCAGGTCTGACCTTCCACCGCGTGGTGCCCGACTTCGTGGTACAGGGCGGCGACCCCACCGGCACAGGCTGGGGCAGCTCCGGCTACACCATTCGCAGCGAGTGGAGCGACCTGCCCTATCACCGGGGCATGGTGGGCATCGCCCACAGCGGCAAGGACACCGGCAGTTGTCAGTGGTTCGTGACCCTCAGCGAGCAGCCCCATCTGGTGGGGCGGTATACCGTCTTCGCCGAGGTCGTCGACGGGTTGGAGATCTTCGATGGCATGCAACCCGGGGACAAGTTCAACCTGGCGGTGGCACACTAGATCAACGGAAGCGGGGCGCCCGATATTGGACGCCCCGCCCTGGTCATGATCACCGCGTTCAGGACCGCAGCATCCGGATCATCGACGCCCACGTGGGCGAGGCCCCGTGCATCAGGATGCCCAGCCGGAAGAGCTTGCCCGCCGCCTTGGCCGCGAACCAGATCGAGGTGGCCATCAGCAGCCAGGACAGGCCGATCTGCCAGACCGGCGGCGTCTCCACGCACACCCGCATGAACATCAGCACCGGCGAGAACAGGGGCACCAGGCTCAGCACCACGGCCAGGGTGGAATCGGGAGACCTGAGGATCACCGACAACAGCATCATGGGAATGACCATTCCCATGGCCAGCGGCGTGTGGAACTGCTGACTGTCCTGGACACTGTTGCACAGGGCTCCCACCCCGGCGTAGAGGGTGGCGTAGAGAAAGAACCCCAGCAGGAAGAACATCACGAACGAGATCAGGATGATCGGGGTCATGAAAGCCACATCCAGGGTGAAATCGCCCACCGACACGCCGCGCTGGCTGAGGACGAAGAAGGCCATGGCCCAGATACCGAACTGGGTCAGACCCGCCATGCCGATGCCCAGCACCTTGCCCAGCATCAGGTGCCCCGACGAAACGCTGGCCAGCATGACCTCGGCCATGCGGCTGCTCTTCTCCTCGATCACGGCGGTCAGGGTGTGGCTGCCATACATGATCACCATGATGTAGATGATCATGATGAGCACGAAGGCCATGACGAACGAGACCGCCTCGTTCTGTTCCGTATCGCCGCCCTCGGCGCTGACCGTGCGGCTGGTCCAGTCGGTGCGCGTGGTCAGGTAGGTGTACAGCGACTCGGGCACGGCGGCCCGGGTGAAACGTCCTTCGCGCAGTACGCGATCCAGTGCCGGCTGCAGCACCTCGTCCCGCAGCACCATGGAACTGACCGACTTGTTGTAGAACGTGGCCCGGGGAGCGGACATGGACATGAAGTCCGCCGGCAGCATGATGCCGCTGTGTATCGTGCCGTCGATGATGCGTCGCTTGAGTTCCTCGACGCAGGCGACATCGCCACCGTCCGGGCACTCGACGTGCTGCAAAGTCACGTTGTCGTCGCCCCGGTCGACCAGGGCCGCCCGCATGGGCCCGACAATTTCTCCCGAAAGGTCCACCACACCCACGGTGCGTTGTTCGTCCCCGCCGGTTTCGGACAGCAGCACGGGCAGGACGATGAACATGGACATGAGAGCCGGGCCCAGCAGGGTGCCGATGACGAAGCTCTTGGAACGAACCCGCTCGAGGTACTCCTTGCGGACAATGGTCAGGACCTTGCTCATGCCGCCACCTCCGCACGATGGCGGGCCACGGCCGCCAGGAAGATCTCGCTCAGGCTGGGTCGGTTGGCGGCGAAAAGCTCGACGCGGCCCGCCGCGGCCAGGGGCGCCAGCAAAGCCTGGGGATCAGCACCCTCGTCCAGGGTAAGCTGCCATGCGCCCTCGGTCTTCTTCCTCGCGATCACGCCGGGCAGATCCGGCGGCGGATCCAGGTCGCCGGCCAGGGCCACCTTCACCGACTTCAACGTGAACTGCTTTCGCACGTCGCCCAGGGCACCGTCCAGGATCACTTCCCCTCCCTCGATGAGACAGATGGCGTCGCATACCTTCTCGGCCTCGGCCAACATGTGGGTGGAGAACAGGATGGTGGTGCCCCGGCTCTTCTCTTCCATGATCAGTCCGCGCAACAGCTCGATGTTCAGGGGATCCAGCCCGCTGAAGACCTCGTCAAGAATCACCAGGTGCGGCTTGCAGATGAAGGTCGCCGCGAACTGGATTTTCTGCTGCATGCCCTTGCTCAGGGTATCGACCTTCTTGTCGCGGTTTTCGCCCAACCCCAGGCGCTCGAGCCAGGCGTCGGCACGTACCAGAGCCTCCTTGCGCGGCACACCCTTGAGCTGGGCCAGGTAGGCCAGTTGCTCCACGCATTTCATCTTGCGGTAGAGTCCCCTCTCCTCCGGCAGGTAGCCGATGCGGTCGCGCAGTTCGCGCGCCAGGGGACGGCCGGCCAGCAGGATCTCGCCGCTGTCGGGCAGGATGATGTTCATGATGCAGCGAATGGTGGTGGTCTTGCCCGCCCCGTTGGGGCCGAGGAAGCCGTAGATCGCGCCGCGCGGGATACTCAGACAGACGTCACGAGCCGCCTGCTTGGTACCGTAACTCTTGCTGACGCCGCGCAGGGTCAGCAACGTTTCACCCACCGCGGGCAGATCGCCTGGCGTTGTCATGGTGCCTCCGGTTTCCGGTTTGGATATCATGATCCGGTTGCCGACAGTATGCCCCCCGGAGGTCTACGCCGCAACTGCCACGAATTTCCGGTGCCGATCACCACTCCCGATCGCGCCACAGTCTTGCAAGTCCATGTTCTGTCTGGTAATATTGAAGCTCGGGTTTGCGCATCCCACGCGCCTTCCACGTGACGTCAGCAAAGACTACCAGGAGCCACTCCCCTTATGAATTCCACCGCTACACGCACGAAAAAGGTTCTCGTAGTCGAGGATGACCGTGAATTGGTGGATCTGCTCGCTCTGCACCTCGATGCGGAAGGGTACCAGGTTACCGCGGCGGTGGACGGCGAAGCGGGCCTGCGGGCCTTCCAGGGCGGTCGCTATGACCTGGTCATCCTGGACTGGATGCTGCCCTCATTGACGGGTATCGAACTGCTGCAGGAACTGCGACGGGGCGACCCGCGCACGCCCGTGCTCATGCTCACTGCCCGGGGCGAGGAGGCGGACAAGGTCCTGGGCCTGGAACTGGGCTGTGACGACTACCTGGTCAAGCCGTTCGGCATGCGCGAACTGACCGCGCGGATCAAGGTGCTGCTGCGCCGCATCACCCGGGCCGAGGAACTGGCGCAACGTCGCACGGGCGACACCATCCTCGAACTGGGCAACGTGGTCATCGACCCGTCTAAACGGCGGGTAACAGTCCGGGGCAAGGAGATCACCCTGACGGTGAAGGAATACGACCTGCTGCACAACCTGGCCTCCCATCCGGGTCGCACCTTCAGTCGCCGGCAACTGCTGGACCGGGTCTGGAAGGAAGGCGCCGACGTATTCGAACACACGGTGAACAGCCACGTGAACCGGCTGCGCAACAAGATCGAGGAGAATCCCAACCAACCCCGCCTGATACTCACCGTCTGGGGTGTCGGCTACCGCTACAACGACGATTTCCTGGAAGACATGCCGTGATACGCCGGATCCTGGGACTGACTCGAACGATCCATTTCCGCCTGACGGTCCTGTTCATCCTGCTGGCCTGCGCCAGCATCGCCGGCTACTACTACCTGCTGCCGTACACGGTTTTTTCGACCTACGACACCGATGCCGAGGAGACCTGGTACCTCGAATACGCCGACGCCCAGGTGGACAGTGTAGCCAACCACCTGGCCCGCCATCTGGACGATCCCGCCCGGGCCGAGAGCCTGCTGGTGGACTACGGCGCCGAGGTCGCCCTCTACGAGGTGGAATTCGTGGTATTCGACCCTGCCGGACAGCATATGTGGTCGTCCAACCCCGACTCCCTCGGGCGGGCGGTACCATACTGTGATCCGGGCGTGTTGCGGGACATGTCCGATGGCGAATGGGACTTCGGATCCTATCCCGACTCCACGGATATCAATGCCTTCTCCAACCGCATCATGCGTGTCAGCCGCATCGTCCCCGCCATCGGCGACGACGACCACCCGGCTGCCTACCTGGCCACCAGTTTCACGCCCCTGAGCTATGGCCCCGCCGAGGCCGGCTCCGACCGCCGGGCCCTGGTGGTACAGGCCCTGATCATGCTGCTGATCTACGCCGCGGCAAGTTCCCTGATCATCATGGCCTGGACCAGTCGGCGGGTGACCCGCCTGTCCCGGGGTGTGCAGGTATTCACCGACGGCGACATGGGCGCCCGCGTTCCCGAGAGCAAATCCGACGAGATCGGCGTCCTGGGACAGAACATCAACGTCATGGCGGTGCGGATCGAATCGATGATGGATGACCTGCGGGGCAAGGAGCAGTTCCAGCGCCAGCTCGTGGCCAACATCAGCCACGACCTGCGCACGCCCCTGGCGGGCCTCAGGGGCTACCTCGAGACACTGGGCCTGCGGGCGGACAAACTCAGTGATATCGACCGCCAGCGTTTCCTGAACAACATCACCGGCAAGCTGGATCATCTGGACCGGCTCATCGATCACGCCCTGGTGCTCTCACGCCTGGATTCGGGACAGGATACGTTCCGCCATGAGGACTTTTCCCTGGGCGAACTGGCCACATCGGTTCTCGATCACTACCAGATAGCGGCCGAGGGCCGTGGTGTCCGGCTGGAACTGGAGCTGATGGACAACCTGCCCGATGTCCACGCCGATCCCCTGCAGATCGGTCGCGTACTGCAGAACCTGGTGGAGAACGGGATCAAGTTCACGCCGGGCGGTGGCAAGGTGACGCTGCAGGCACACCTCGACGAGAGCTGGGTGGAGATCGCGGTGACCGATTCGGGCATCGGCATCTCCGACGAGGACCGGCCCCACATCTTCGAGCGGTTCTACACCGGAGATAAGAGTCGTACGCCTGTGTGCGAAAATACCAACGGTGTCGCAGCCGCCCTGGACCGCAGCTCCGGGCTGGGCCTGGCCATTGCCGCACGAATCGTCGAAAGCCATGGCGGAGTGATCGAGGTGGATAGCACCATCGACCAGGGCAGCACGTTCCGTTTCCAGATCATGGCCGCGCCGGTGGAGGAATCGGCTGCCGGCTAATCCTCTTGCCGTAGTTCCCGCGCCACCACGAAACCACCAGCCACTGCCACCGCCAACAGCCCGAGCGCAATGGTTGTTTCCCCCAGCAGCAGCTTGCCCAGGCCGAAAATCAGACCGTAGACACCGGCACAGCCACCTGCCCAGACCAGCAGCAGGCGACCGGTGACTCCCGCACAGACGACCTCGGGCGCGCGCCGGGCCACCGGTGTCCACCAGCCTCCGGGCCGGACCTTGCGGTAGAATGCCTCCAGACGCGAAGCCTCCACCGGTCGGGTCATCATGGTTACCGTCAGCCAGACCAGGATGGACACGGGCACCAGGATCAGGGCCTTGTGATGGGTGCCCAGGGCGGTACCGGCCACCGTGACCGGCGACGCGAATAGTTCGTAGGAGCTGCCCAGCTGCACCGCCGCCGTAACCTCGAAGCCCACGGCCAGCACAACCGACGTGGCCAGGGCGGCGATCTCGCTCCAGGCATTGATGCGCCACCAGAACCAGCGCAGGATCAGCACCGGCCCGATGCCCGCACCCAGGGCCCAGACGAAGAGCCAGGCCTTGCCGATACTGGTCAGGAAAAAGGCCACGATCACCGCACATACCATCATGGACGCCACGCAGATCTTGGCCGCGACCACCGCCTCCTTCTCCGTGGCCTCGGGTCTGAGGAAGCGGCGGTAGATATCATTGACCAGGTAACTGGCGCCCCAGTTCAGGTGGGTGTCGATGGTGGACATGAAGGCGGCAAAGAAACTGACCAGCAACAGGCCCAGCAACCCCGGCCCCAGGACCTGGAGCATGACCATGGGATAGGCCGCCTCCTCCCCCGCGCCCGCGGGCATCACCGGCAGGATGACCAGGGAAGCCAGCCCCGTGAGTATCCAGGGCCAGTACCGCACCGCGTTGTTGGCGACGACGAACCAGAGGGTGGCGCCACGGGCGTGGCGTTCGTCGCGGGCGGCGGCCATGCGCTGGATCAGGTAGCCGCCCCCGTCGGCGTTGTGGCTGGCCCACCACATGAGCGACACGAAGACCAGGAAGCGGAACAGGTCGCTGTCCCAGCCCAGGCTGCCGCCGGGTATGAAGGCCATGGTGTTGGCATCGGCCAGGGGCGAGTCGAACAGGCGCTGCTTGAGTTGGGCGATGCCGCCCACATGCCTTACCGCCAGGGTCGCCACGGTGATGGAGCCGGCCATGGCCAGGACGAACTGGATGACATCGGTGATCACGACACCCCAGAACCCGGCCAGCAGGGCGTAGCTCAAGGCCAGGGCCGCCCCGGCGATCACAGCCAGTTGCGGGTCAATACCAAGTACCGACTCGGCCACCGTGCCCATTCCCTTGAGCACCCAGCCCAACACGATGAAGTTGTAGAGCAGGGCAAAGTAGCCGGCCTTGAAGCCGCGCAAGAAGGCTGCCGGTCGACCGGAGTAGCGCATTTCGATGAGTTCGTTGTCGGTGACCACCTCGGCCCGCCGCCAGAATCGCGAGAACAGGAACACCGCCAGCATCTGGCTCATGACGTAGTGCCAGCCGAACCAGTTGTACCAGATGCCGTGATTGCGGATGAAGCCCGTCACCGCCAGGGGCGTATCGGCGGCAAAGGTGGTGGCGACCATGCTCGTGCCCAGCACCCACCAGGGCAGGGAGCGGCCAGCCAGGAAGTACTCGCTGCTGTCGCGGGAAGCACGGCGCCGGAAGGCCAGACCGAGCCCCACGGTGATCACCACGTAGACCGCGATGATGGTCCAGTCAATGGGATGAAGGTGGGCCATGGGTCCTTCCGGGGCCGGGGTACGGGAGGTCGGGTCCGGTCAGGCTAGCATGGGCCTTGTCGGGCGTAAATATGCCTCCGGCGGGTCCGTGCCCGGCAACCGGAGCGGGGCCCGCCGGATTACCCGACGGGCCCCGCGATCCGGCGGTGCATTGTCGCTCAGCGCAGCAACGTCATCTTTCGCCGCAGATCACCCTGTTCCGTCTGCAGTACGTAGTGGTACACGCCCGAGGCCACGCCGCGGCCGCCATCGTCCAGGCCGTCCCACTGCGCGCGCTGCGGCCCGGCCCCCTGGTTCTGTTCCACCAGCGTCCGCACCAGGCGACCGCGGGCATCGTAGATCTTCAGGCTGACCGGCCCGGCCTTGGCCAGCGAGTAGTCCACCCACGTCCTGGGATTGAAGGGATTGGGGTAGTTCTGGGCAAGGCTGGTCACGTGGGGTACACCCCCTTCTCCGGCGTCCGAAAGGTCCAGCGTCAAGGAAGTCTGAGCCATGGCCACAGGTGTCGAGCGACCGTTGGCCGCCCAGGCGTCGTAGATATCCTGCCCGGCGCTGTCGGTATGGTTGTTGTCCCGCAGGTACTCGATGAATTCCTTCGAAGTGGTCTGAT
>QNDV01000038.1 GCA_003646045.1 bacterium | reverse complement strand
CGGGACCTGGCTTTGATGGCAATTTGCAGAGTCATCTCATGGTATACGGTATACTACACTCACCCGATTACAGTTCAACAGACATCAATGAAACAGGTTACGAGATAGACCGCTGCCTCGCCGTCGCCCTCCTGGGCACACAATCCTTCACAGGAGAAGATACGGTTGAGTTCCACTGTCACGGCGGTCGCGAGGTGGCCAGACAGGTGTTGGCAGCGTGCCGCAAGGTGGGTGCCCGGCCCGCCGAGCCCGGTGAATTCACACGGCGTGCTTTCCTCAACGGCAAGCTCAGTCTGGACCAGGCCGAGGCGGTGGCAGACCTCATCGGCGCCCGCAGCACCACCGCGGCGCGGGCTGCCCTGCGCCAACTCACCGGTGGCCTGGACCGCCAGTTGCGGGATGTGGAGCAACCCCTCCTGGACCTGGCCGCCAGCCTCGAAGGATCATTCGATTTCGTGGACGAGGAAGAGGTGGAAGTGCCCGGGGCGGAGGTGGCCAGGGTGCTGACCGAGGCCACGGCGCGTATCGACGAACTGCTGGCCATGGCCCCGGCGGGTCGTATCCTGCGCGACGGTGTGCAGGTGGTGCTCACCGGCTTGCCCAACGTGGGCAAGAGTTCCCTCTTCAACGCCCTGCTCGAAGAGGACCGCGCCATCGTGGACGAGGAGGCCGGCACTACTCGAGATGTGGTGACCGACCAACGCGAACGTGACGGCGTGGTCTATGTTCTGCACGACACGGCGGGCCTGCGGGACGAAGCGGGCCGTGTCGAAGCCAAGGGCATCGACCGCACCCATCGGCAACTGGATGCCGCGGATGTGGTGCTGCTGTTGAGCGATGGAACTTCGCCGCCGGTGTTGAAGTGTGCCGCACCGGTGATCACCGTGGCGACCAAGGCGGATCTGCTGGAACACGCAGCGGCAGTTCAGGCCGGGACCGCGGATGTGGTGGTGTCCAGTCGTGACGGCCAGGGGCTGGAAGAGTTGTGGTCCCTGCTGGAGGAGCAGGTGCGCAGTCGGCGCCTCGACGAGGCCGTGTCCCTGGGCGTGGTCCTGAACGAGCGGCACCGCCATCGACTGGGTAGTTGTCGCGCCGAGTTGGCGGAATTGACGGCGCTGATGACAGCCGAGTCCATCGGCCCCGAGGTTGTGGCCACCATGTTGGCCGCTATCCTGGCCCGCCTGGGGGAAGTGTCCGGCCGTGTGTTCACCGAACACCTGTTGGCGGGTGTATTCGACAGATTCTGTGTTGGCAAGTAAGATTATGAATAACAACAACATAGACGTTTTGATAGTCGGCGGCGGGCACGCCGGGATCGAGGCTGCCCTGGCCTCGGCACGCCTGGGCGCCCGTACTGTCCTGGTCAGCCACGACGCCGGGCAGATCGGACGGATGCCCTGCAACCCGGCCATCGGCGGTCTGGGCAAGGGCCACCTGGTGCGGGAGATCGACGTCCTGGGCGGCGAAATGGGGCGCGCCATCGACGCGACCGGCATCCAGTTCCGCATCCTCAACCGCAAGAAGGGTCCGGCAGTGCAGTCGCCCCGTGCCCAGGCGGACAAACAGCGATACGAGCAGTACATGACCGCGGCGGTGCACGACCAGTCCCAGCTGACGGTGATCGAAGGCGATGTGGTGACGCTGCTGACTGATCGCGACGGGCAAACGCGGCGCATCACCGGCGTGCGTCTGGGTGATGGTCGCGAGCTGGGAGCCGTGCGAGTGGTACTGGGTGCGGGTACGTTCCTGAAGGGTTTGATGCACGTGGGTGCGACCCGTACCAGTGGCGGTCGCGAAGGTGCGGGCAGTGCCGAGAGTCTGAGTGCGAGCCTGCTGGATTGCGGCTTCGAATTGCGCAGGTTGAAGACCGGTACGCCGCCGCGCCTGCATATGGACAGCATCGACACCTCCCGCCTCACCAGGCAGCCAGGTGATGTACCTCCATCTCCTTTCTCGTTTCGTACCAATGAGTTCCAGCCGGAACAGATTGACTGCTGGATGGGCTATACCCACTCTGGCACCCATGATCTGATAACAGCGGCGCTGGACAGGTCGCCCCTGTTCGCCGGCGTCATCAAGGGTCGCGGCCCACGCTATTGTCCATCCATCGAGGACAAGGTCGTGCGCTTCGCTGACAAGGATCGGCACCTTCTTTTTCTCGAGCCGGAAGGTCGGGACACGGACGAGGTGTATGTCAACGGACTGAGTACGAGCCTGCCCGCGGACGTACAGGAACAGGTGGTCCATTCGGTGCCGGGACTCGAGGGCGCGCGTCTGCTGCGGTACGGCTATGCGGTGGAGTACGACAGTATTCCGTCGTGGCAGATCCACCGCAACCTGGAGAGCAAACCGGTGGCCGGCCTGTATCTCGCGGGGCAGATCCTGGGCACATCGGGTTACGAGGAGGCAGCCGCCCAGGGCCTGATCGCCGGGGTGAACGCGGTGCGCAGTCTGGAGGGTGCGGCGCCACTGGACATCAGCCGCGGCACGGCCTACCTGGGCGTGCTGGTGGATGATCTGGTAACCAAGCAGATCGACGAGCCCTACCGCATGTTCACCTCGCGAGCCGAGCACAGGTTGCATCTGCGCTGCGACAACGCCGAAGAACGCCTGACGGACCTGGCCCTGGAGTTGGATATTCTGCCTGGTGAAGCCCAGGCGCTCTTGCTGGCGCGCCGGGAATGTGTCACGACGGTGTCGAGTCTGTTGAACCGGGCCCGGGTGCGAAGCGAAAACGGGGACCGCATCACGGCGGCGGCCTGGTTGAGGCGGTATGCCGGTACGGTGGAAGAACTGGTGAAGGGGTCGTGTGATGAAGACTGCACGCGGATATATAGACAGGCAGTTTCGAAACTGCAGGATCATGTCGGTGGTGACCGCCAGGCGGTTTCGGCAGTGACCCAGGTTGCTCATTCTGTGCGTTACGAAGGATATATCTCTCGACAGGACAAACTGTTGCGACATCGCAGTCATTTGGATGATCTGGAACTGCCGACCAACCTGGACTACACCGGGATCGTGGCTCTGAGTTTCGAAGCGCGGGAAAAACTGGAGCGGATCAGGCCCGGGACTCTGGGCCAGGCCTCGCGAATCGACGGTGTGCGGGCCGGTGATCTGGGGGTCCTGACGGTTTATCTGAAGAAGTGGCGGGCGGCCAGCGGGACTGATGAGGGACCGGCATGAGTACCATCCCCGACTGGCTGGATGATTACCGCCGCGAGGTGGAGCGTTGGAACGCCTCGATCAACCTGATTTCCCGTCGGGGATCGGCCGCCCAACTGGATCGTCTTATCACCCAGTGCCTGGACGCGTTGGATCAGCTTCTGGAAGCACCAGCCCCCCTGGGATTCGCACCGGGGGCCAAGGATGGATCCAGCGAGTGCGCGTACTTCGACCTGGGGTCAGGCGGTGGTTTGCCGGGTATAGTCTGGCACGGGCGGCTGGTTCGGGGCGGTAGTCGGGTGAGGAGCTGGTTGGTTGAGCCGAGGGAGAAGCGAGCCTGGTTCCTGTCCCGCACGGCGCGGTTGATGTCCCCTCAACCTGCTGTACTGCATGGTCTTTGGGGGGAAGTGGCGTCTGGTGAAACCCTGATGGTCCCACAGATACTCATCTCTCTCAAGGCTTTGCGCCTGGACGATAACGAAGTGTTGGCAGGCCTGAGGCCGTTTCTAGCCGAGTCCGCAGCGGAAGTGACCATCGCCCGCTTTTATCCTCCGGATCATATCTGGAGCGCTGAATTGGCGGCCACCTTGGCCGTGGCGGAACCCGGGGAAAGCCGGAAGCTGGATGGTCTGGTTGCAACGGCTTTGGCGGCGGGAGTGCTGCCGCCGGCGGAGGCGGTTGCCGACGCGGCCAGCCTGGTGATTTCCAAGTATATGGTCGAGGCCATGGCACGGTCGGAGGTTTAGTGACTTCATGGCCCCCGGGGGCCACGACGACTGTGAATTACCCGACTTGTAACCCCAACGGCCTTAACCCGGGCGGTCCCGCCACACCCCAATGTTCCACGTGGAACAATACGCCCCCATCGCCCCTGATAAGGAGCAATGTTCCACGTGGAACAATGCGCCATCATCATCCCTCGCCGCCCCCGATAAGGGACAATGTTCCACGTGGAACAATTACCGGCAATAATCCCGGCCCTTCTTGACGCCGGGGCCGGTGAGCGGGTACATTAGCTCCCCACGTACCGGAATCCACCTCCCTGAAGGCACGAGGTCGCCGTGAGCAAGATCATCTCAATTTCCAATCAGAAAGGCGGCGTGGGCAAGACCACCACCGCCATCAACCTCTGCGCCAGCCTGGCCGTGGCCGAGCGTAAAGTTCTCATGTTGGACCTGGATCCCCAGGGCAACGCCTCGTCTGGTGTCGGCGCAACAGCCAATGGCACTACAAGTTATGAGATGATGCTGTCTGCCGTGCCGGCATCCGAAACCGTTCAGGACACCCCCATAGCCTATATGAAGGTGATACCGGCAGACCGCAGGTTGGCCGGAGCCGAAGTGGAACTGGTCAGTGAATCGGAACGTGAGCATTTCCTGCGCCGCGCCCTGGCGCCGTTGCGCAGCCAGTACGATTTCATCGTCATAGACACGCCGCCCAGTCTGGGTTTGCTGACCCTCAACGCCCTGACCGCCGCCGACACGGTGCTCATTCCCATCCAGTGCGAGTACTACGCTCTTGAGGGCCTGAGCCAACTGCTGAGCACAGTACAACTTGTCCAGCGCAGCACCAACGCGGACCTGCGCCTGGAGGGCGTCCTGCTCACCATGTTCGATCGCCGGTTGAAGCTTTCGAACCAGGTGGCGGAGGAAGCCATCGACTTCTTTGGCGAAACGGTCTACGAGACCAAGATCCCGCGCAACGTCCGCCTGAGCGAGGCGCCGTCCTTCGGCAAACCCATCCTGCTGTATGACGTGGAGTGTGTGGGCTCGCGCAGTTATCTGGATTTGGCCCAAGAGGTCATCAAGCAAAATCCCGCCGCCGCGAGGGGAGAGGCGTCATGAGCAAGCACAGCGTGTTGGGCAAGGGACTGTCGGCGTTGATTCCTGGGGCGGATATGAGGGGCGATCCAGAGATCAAGGCCACCGGCGGTTTGAGCCGCATTGACCTGGACAGGATTGGCTTCAACCCTGAACAGCCACGTAAAACGTTTGACGACAAAACGTTAGACGAATTATCGCGCTCCATAAGAGAAGTCGGTATCCTGCAGCCCGTACTGGTGCGACGTCTCGATGCGCGGGAGCAGGTGCGGCGTCATCCCGAAAGCGGTTCCCAGCCCGACGCCATGGAATACTGCGTAGTTGCCGGTGAGCGCCGGGTGCGGGCCGCCCGGCTGGCGGGGCTGGCGGAGGTGCCGGCCCTGATCTGCACCTACGCCGAAACCGAGGCCCTCAAAATTGCCCTGCTGGAGAACATCCAGCGCGAGGATCTGGGCCCGGTGGAGGAAGCCCAGGCCTACAGCAATCTTCTGCAAAGCTACGGCGCCACCCAGGAGGAGCTGGCCGGTATGCTGGGCAAGAGGCGTAGCACAGTAGCTAATATGTTGCGGCTGTTGACGTTAGAGGAGCAGATACTGGAATTGCTACAGCAGGGTGAGTTGAGCCGGGGCCACGCCAAGGCCCTGTTGGGTATGGATGCGGGTCCGGCCCGGCTGCAGCTGGCCCGCCTCTGCGCCAGCCGTGGCCTGTCGGTGCGCGAGACGGAAAAGCGGGCCGGAATGGGCGGCGGCAAACCCCGTCGCAAACGGCGTCGCGCGGCGGCGGGTCCCGTCGATCCCACGGTGCGCGCCCTGCAGAACAGGGCCGAACGGGTGTATGGTTCGCCGGTGGGTATCGATCGCGATGCCAAGACGGGCAAGGGGACAATCAGCCTGCGCTTCTACGGCGACGACGATCTCGTACGCCTGCTGAAGATCATGGGCGTGGATACGGAATTATAATATGAGACGTCTGCCGTCCTTCCGTATACCGGGTCGGGCCCAGAGTCTGCGTATCTTCCAGCTGGCCCTGCTGTCGGCGACCCTCATCGTTCTCCTGCTGCAGGCATACGGGTTGACGGTGATGTTCGATAAGACCGGTTCGTGGCAGGGACTGTGGAGCGAAGGCTGGCGTAGCGGCCATGTGCTGACCGATCTGCTGGTGCGCGGCACTTTCCAGGTCTTCATCCTGGGCCTGGGCTGGAGTTTCTGGCTGCGCCTGCGCAACGCCGAGCAGGCGAGCCTGCGCCTGCGCCGCTCCGAGGCCAAATACCGCAGCATCATCAACCACGCGGGCGAGGCGATCTTCCTGCTGGACGAGCGGGGCACCGTCCAGGAGTGGAACAAGATGTCCGAGCGGCTGTTCGGCATGCCGCGCCGCAATGCCTTGGCCCGCAATGTGGAAGAGCTGGAACTGGGCCTGCGCCGTGATGGCGAGTTAACCGTCGAACAGGTTTTTGCCGATGTGCGTCGCACCGGTCGCCGGCTGACCTACGAAGTGGCGCTCGACGGTGGGCCCAGGCCTATCCGCACCCTCAGTCTGACGATTTCGGCCATTCGTCCCGACCATGCGGCGCAGGACACGGACGCGGGTTCCTTCGTGGTCATCGCGCGGGACATCACCGAGGCCAAGCATCTCGAGTCGCGCATGAGCGAGACCGAGAAATTGGCGGGCATCGGACAGTTGGCCGCGGGCATCGCCCACCAGCTGAACACACCGTTGGGTTCGATCCTCCTGTCGGCCCAGATGCTTGGTGACGATATCGACGACGAGGACATGTCAGACGATATCCAGCGCATCATTCGCCAGACCGAACAGTGTCGCAACATCATCAAGGGTCTCTTGAATTTCGCGCGTCCCACGGGCAGTGGGCGAGCCGCCGTGGACCTGGCCGAGTCCATCCGTGAGACCCGCTTCCTCCTGGAGAAGAATCTGCGGGTGGCCGATGTGGAAGTGGAAGTGCAGACCCGCACCGAGACCTGGGTCTTCGGTAACCGCAACGAGCTGGACCAGGTCTTCTTCAATCTCATGGCCAACGCCCTGGACGCCATGCCCTCGGGCGGACGTATCACCATCGAGGTGGACGAAGGGGATCCGGGCGAGTTGGTGATATTGTTCAGGGACTCGGGCGAAGGTATTCCCGAGGAGAACCACGACTCGATTTTCCTGCCCTTTTTCACGACGAAGGACTATGGCAAGGGCACAGGTCTGGGCCTGTCCATCGTGGCGCGGATCATGCATGAGCACGGCGGTCGTATCGAATTGGAAAGCACTCCCGGCAAAGGTACCCTGTTTCGCATGTCGCTCCCGCGGGCACGCCGCCAGGTGGGAACCACGGCTCTCATCGACGATTCAACGGAGGTGTGAACTTGGCCATTCCCCGCCACACACGCATCATTTTCATTCCCGACGATGAGCGCTCCACCCGGGAGTACGGCATCTCCCGCGCCATGGTGGTGACCCTCATTGTCCTGGGCGTGGCGGGGGTAGTGGCGACGGCCATGCTGATGGCTGAGTTTTCGGGCCAGGCCCACGAGCGGCAAACGATCCACCGCCTGGAACAGGAACTGGCCGTTGCCCACGAGGCCGTGTCTCGTACCGACGAGCTGGGTGCCCGCCTGGAGGCCATGGCCCGCATGCAGGAAAAACTGCTGACGATGCTGGGGGTCGAGGGTGTCAGTGACGCGGCGGCGGAGTCGTTGTCCGTGTGGCAGAATGAGATACCGGCTTCGGCCGATGTGGCCATGCGTCGGGCGGCCTCGGTGACTGTGAACCCCGGCCCCGAGCGGTGGCCCGCACGGGGGTACGTGACCAGGGAATTCATCGTCGGCAACACGTCCCGCGGGATACAGCCCCATCCGGGCATCGATATTGCTGCAGCGACAGATACGCCCATCGTGGCGGCCGGTGACGGCGTCGTGGTCAGGGCGGGACAGGACCCCAATCTGGGAAACTATGTTGAAATAGAGCACGGTTTGGGTTACGTAACTGTCTACGGTCATTGCAACCGACTGGCTGTGGGGCGTGGAGCCCGCGTGGAGACCGGACAGGTCATCGCGTACATGGGCGCCTCGGGCCAGTCCACCGCCACGCATCTGCATTTCGAGGTTTGGCGCCAGGGGGAGGCCATCGATCCACGTACGGTGATCGAAGGAGACCCGCTTCGCAACTGAGCGCTTGAACGGTTCGGCACGAGAGTACGGCACGCGTCCCGGGCGGTAGCCCGGCCCAAGGAGGAAGAGCATGTTCGGAAAAGAACCAGAAAACCAGGCTGTGGCCGGTGGCCAGACGTCGATCATAGCCCAGGGCTGCAAGTTCGACGGCACCGTTCAGGTGGGCGGCACCTTGCGCATCGAAGGTGAATTCAAGGGCACGATCGGCAGGCCCGAAAGCCTGGTCATCGGCAAGACCGGCGTGGTCCATGCCGACGTGAAGGTGAAGAACGCCATCATCGGCGGCCAACTGTTCGGCAACATCATTGCCGAGAACAAGATCGAGCTGCAGAGCGGCTCCCACGTCGAAGGTGACATCAAGACCAAGCGTCTGGTCATCGACGAAGGCGTGTTCTTCGAGGGTAACTGCAGCATGGGTGCCAAGGCCCCGGGTGCCGGGTCGCCGGCGCCGTCGTCCTCGTCGTCCTCGTCGTCGCTGGGCGCCAAGCAGACCCATCACGAGGCGATCAAGAAGTAGCGGCCTCGCTGCATATGATCAGGTTGTGCGAGCGACCTAACGACGGACCGCTTTCCTGGTGGGGAGCGGTCCTGTCGTCTCATCCATGATCGACCACAACCACGGGAGAAACGCGTGCGGATACCAGGTAGCCGACTGAGCCTTTCGGCCCGGGTCCTGATCGGCATGGGGGCGGGCATCCTGACGGGTATCGCCGCCGGTCACTGGGTAGCACCACTGGAGATCGTGGGTGACGCCTTCATCCTGCTGCTGCAGATGCCCGTGTTGCCCTACGTGGCGGTCTCCCTCGTTGTCAGTCTGGGTCGCCTGGATTACCGCACTGCCGGGGAGTTGGCCCTGCGCGGCGGCGCGCTGCTGCTGCTGCTGTGGGTGCTGTCCCTGGCCATGGTCGCGGTCTACCCCCTGACGTTTCCACGTTGGGAGAGCGCGGCCTTCTTCAGCACGAGCCTGGTGGTGCCGCCCGCCGAGTTGTCCCTGCTGGAGATGTACATTCCCGCCAACCCCTTCCATTCCCTGGCGTCGAACATGGTGCCGGCGGTGGTCCTGTTCAGTGTGGTACTCGGCGTGGCCCTCATCGGCATGGACACCAAGAGCAAGCTACTCGATACCCTGGACGTGGTGGTGAAGGCCCTGGCCAAGGTGTCGAGCCGGATCGCGGAGTTGGCGCCCATCGGGGTTTTCGCCATCAGCGCCCACGCCGCGGGCACCCTGGCGGTGGAGGATCTGGGTCGGCTGCAGGTGTACGTGATCTCCTACGTCGCCGTCTGCATGGTGATGGCGCTGTGGATCCTGCCCGGCTTGGTGGCCTCGTTGACACCGCTACGCTACCGCGACGTGGTGGGGCCGGTGCGCGACGTGCTGGTGACGGCGTTCGCCACGGGCAACCTCTTCATTGTGCTGCCCATGCTGGCGGACCGCAGCCACGAGGTGATCAAGCGCTGCCTGGAATCCGAAGAGGACGAGGAGGAAGCGCGGCGCCTGGTCGACGTCATCGTCCCCACGTCGTTCAACTTTCCCAACGTGGGCAAGCTGATGACCCTGACCTTCGTGCTCTACGCCGGCTGGTACTCGGGATCGGACGTGGCACTGGACCGTATCCCCGGCTTCCTGCTCATGGGCCTGTTCTCGTTCTTCGGCAGCATCCCCATGGCCATGCCCTTCCTGCTGGACCAGCTCACCATCCCGGCGGACATGTTCCAGATCTACCTGGTGCTGAACAACCTGGTGAATGTGCGGGTGGGGACCCTGCTGTCGGCCATGCACATCATCGTGCTGTCGGTGCTGGGGGCGTACGTCATCATGGGCCGGCCCATTCGCTGGTTCAAGCTGGTGCGGTGGGCCGCGATCTCACTGGCGCTGACCGCCGGCACGATCATCGGTACCCGGGTGACGCTGGAGAACCTGGTGTCCCACGAATACGCCCTGGACCGGGTCTTCGAGGGTATGTCGTTTTCCGCGCAGTACGATCCGGTGATGGAAATCGAGGGCGATCCGGCGCCCCTGCCCACTGCGGCCGGAGCACGCCGGGTGGAGCAAATCCAGGAACGGGGTTTCCTGCGGGTGGGATATCTCGCCGATGCCCTGCCCTATGCCTACCACAACACCGGCGGTGAGTTGGTGGGTTACGACGCCGAGATGGCCCGGATCCTGGCTGCCGATCTGGGGGTCCGCCTGGAATTCACGAAGATCGAACGTTCCCGGGTGACCGAAGCCCTGGATGCAGGTCTGTGTGACCTGGTCATGAGCGGTATGGTCAAGACGCCCCAACGCATGATCACCACCCAATTCTCGGCGCCCTACCAGGAACAGACCCTGGCCTTTGTCGTGCACGACCATCGCAAGGATGAATTCCAGTCCCTGGCTGATGTGGCCCTGCGGCGGGGACTGACCATCGGGGTGCCGGACGAGAAGCGATATGTCGAGGGAGCGGCGGTGTTGTTACCCCAGGCGGAGATTGTCCCCTTCGTCTCACCGCGGGCATATTTCCGGGGCCAGGAACCGGAGCTGGATGCGGTGGTCATGACGGCCGAGGCGGGTTCGGCCTGGTGCCTGATCTATCCCGGTTTCTCGGTGGCGGTGCCACGGGACAGGATCGTCAAGGCGGTGCTGGCTTATCCGGTGGCCCAGCGGGACGCGGAATTCGCCGCCTTTGTTTCGGACTGGATCGAGATCAAGCGGATGGAAGGAACGCTGGATTCGTTGTTCGAGCATTGGATTCTGGGGCGGGATGCTACGGCCAGTGAACCGCGCGGGGCGTTGATTGATGATTGGTTGGGGTTTGGGGGGGATGGCGAGTAATTCCTATTTTGACCAAATTTAGCCAAGTTATTCTATTTGACTAAACTTGGGTAAATCTGGTATATCTCACCTATGGATCCTATCAGAAACCCATACTCCCCTGGCGCAGGCACCCCCCCGCCGGAACTGGCCGGACGAGACGAGTTCCGGGAAATGGTCCGCATATCTCTGGCACGGACCAAGCTCCGCAGACCCGCCAAGAGTGTTCTTCTGGTCGGTCTGCGGGGCGTGGGCAAGACCGTGCTGCTCGATCAGTTGCGGAAGGACGCCGAAGCGGCCGGCCTGCACACCATGAGAGTCGAGGCTCCGGAGTCCAGATCGCTTCCGGCCATTCTGGCGCCCCAACTCCGGGAAGCATTGCTGCGCCTGTCGCATGACGATCGCGCTCGCGATCTGGCGCAGCGTGCCTTGCGGGGGCTTGCCGGATTCGTGGGTGCGCTCAAGTTCAAATATAACGACATCGAAGTCGGCCTGGATCTGGAGCCAGAGCCGGGACTGGCCGACAACGGTGACCTGGAACACGATCTCCAGGCCCTGCTGGCGGTGGTCGGCGAAGCTGCTGCTCGTATCGAAACAGTACTGGCCCTGTTCATCGACGAGATGCAATACGTCGAGGAAGCAGAGTTGGCTGCACTCATAACCGCATTGCATCGGTCGGCTCAACAGCAGGTGCCAGTCGTGCTGATCGGTGCCGGCCTGCCGCAGCTGCCGGGGCAGTTCGGCAGGGCCAAGTCCTATGCCGAGCGCCTGTTCGAATTCGTGACGATCGGACCGCTCTCCCCGGAGGATTCGAAAGTCGCCCTGGTGGCGCCTGCCCGGCGCGAAGGCGTCGAGTTCGCCGCCGCCGCGTTGGATCGAATCG
>QNDV01000037.1 GCA_003646045.1 bacterium | reverse complement strand
CCCGGGCTCGCACGGGGTTATGGAGGTCGGCCGGCAGATCCCCATGGTGATTCCAATTGACCGGGGCCACCGGGCTGGCCGCCGGCTTGGCGTAGCCTGCCATCAGGGTAGTGATCAACCGCTGCCGGTTCAGGGCCAGTGAAAGGGCCCGCCGAGTAGTCGCGTCGGCGAGGGCGGGGCGACGGCAGTTCCACTGCAGGTAATAGACCGAGCGTCCACCGGTAGCATGGACGGTGGCCTTGTTGTTGCGCTCGAGGCGTGCGGCATCGGCGGGAGTGATTTGGTCCACGATATCCACCTCGCCTGCCTCAAGGGCCAGGATACGCGTTTCCGCTTCGGGCAGGATCCTGATGACCACCCTGTCGAGCAGAGCCGGTGTGAGCGGGTACAAGTCGTTGCGGACCAGCACCAGCTGGCGGTTGCGCTGCCAGCTGTCGAGGTTGAAGGCACCGGAACTGACGGGCCTGCTGTTGATGGGCCAGGCGGCAACCTCCGCTGGATCCAGGTCCGCCACGATGTGGGCCGGCAGGATCCCGTGGAAGGTCCTGTTGAGCGGGTCGGAAACCGGGCGCCTGAAATCATAGCGGACGGTGCTGTCATCAAGGGCCACGGCACCGCTTACGTCCTCGAAGAAACCCCGGTGCGGGCTGGCGGTGCGTGGATCCTTGAACAAATCCAGACTCAACACCACATCCCCGGCCGTCAACGGCTCTCCGTCCGACCATACCCAGGGTCGCAGGTGGAAAGTCACGGAGCTGCCGTCGGCCGCGAGTTCCCAGGAGCGGGCAATGCGCGGCTCCCAGTCCAGATCCTCGTTCATCTCCATTAGTGGATCGGCCAGAGCCGCAATGACACGACCGGCAGTGGCGGAAAGACGGATCAGGGGGTTCAGGACGTCCGGATCCTCCTTCATGGCGATGATCGCCGTGCCGCCCCGTCGCTCGTCTCCCCCCGGTGCGGCTCCATCCTCCGCGGGAGCGTCCGCACCGCAACCGGCCAGGCCCGTCAGGGCCAGCACCAGCAGCGGAAGCATCGTGGCAAATATCCGGATCATGGTCATGGTCGCCTCCACGCGGATCGCTACGCGAAAGCGCGGCCCGGTGTTGCGGGCCGCGCTTGGTGCAGGTTAGGTCGCGGCCACGGCCGCGTCAACAACCCCTATTTGAGAAGAGTCATCTTCTGTACCGACACGTCCCGGTCGCCCTGGGCCCGCATGAAGTACATACCACTGGCCTGGGTACGGCCGGTCTCGTCGCGCCCGTCCCAGGTCATGGTGTGCCAGCCCTGGCTGATGGCACCGGCGTGCAGGGTACGCACTCGTCGCCCCTGGACGTCGTAGACGTCCAGGCGCAGCTGGCCATCCCGCGGGACATACAACCTCACGCTGGTGGACGGGTTGAATGGATTCGGATACGGCGCATCCACCAGCAGGTTGACCGCCGGAACCTCGCCCGGGTCCCCCGCCCCGATCAACTCCACCGGGAAGAAAACACCGGTGCGCTGCATGTTTCCCTGGAAAGTGTGCCAGGGAATGAGCATGCGGTCGAAGGTGAAGGGCATGTCCCAGACGTGCATCTGGCGGTCCCACGCCTGCAGCATGATGTCCACGTCTTTGTCACCGTCCAGATCCAGGATCGTGGCCGAACTCATGAGCGGCCCACCCAGCTGGATGGGGAAGCCGTCGATCATGGTGCCGTCGTTGTTGAAGGCATAGAGGCTGTTGGGAGCGACCGTCGAACCGCCACCGATGCCGTGGATGATGTCCACCGATCCGTCGCCGTTGATATCCGCCAGCACCGGGCTGCCCTCGGAACTGCCGGGCAGGGCCACCGGCCAACCGGGCAGGGTGTTACCAGAGGTTCCGCCTGCCACGTCGGTATCGATGATGATCATGTCCCCGTCATCACCGCTGGTATTGCCGACAAGGACTATCTCGAGATCTCCGTCCCCGTCCATGTCACCCAGCGCCGGGCTGGAGGTCCAGTTGACGTTGAACCCCACTCCCGAGAGGGTCTTGGGGAATCCAGGATAGTTGGAGCCGTCCTCCTCCAGCACGTACACGGTGCCGGCGGTGGTATTGACGACGATCTCGTGGATACCGTCGTTGTTCAGGTCGCCGATGGCCGGATGGCACAGGACATTGTGGTTGACCACCACCGGGAACCCGGCCACGTCGGTACCGTCGTACTTCAGGGCCATGACACGGCGGGTACCCGTGCCGTCGTAACGGGTCCCGAAAATGATATCCAGGGCACCGTCGCCGTCCAGATCAAACAGGGCCGGACCGCTCATGGAGTATTCCCAGTCCGCGCCGCTGCGATAGTAGAAGACGCCGTCGCTGGCCGGGTTGTTGTCCCCGTCCCGCACCTCGGTGCCGTCGTGGTGCCAGGCCCACACACGGCCATTGAGGGTATGAACTACGACCTCGTTGTCGCCGTCACCGTCGATGTCACCCACCGCGGGTGTGGACCAGTTCCAGTCCGGGCCGGGCAGACCATCGGTGGACTTGGGCCAGCCAGGAACCTCGGTGCCGTCCCGGGTATAGGCGTGGATCAGGTAGTTGCCGTTGCCGTTCTCGCAGGCGATCATTTCCGCGCCGGCGATGTTGTCCAGATGTCCCAGCACGATACCGGCTGGCCCGAAGGCCGAGGCCTCGTTGGTCATGGGACCGTTGGTCTGACTGTCGCCGTCACCATTCATGAGTTCGGAGCCGTCGGCGTGCCAGACATAGACATCCTCGGCGCCGACGATTATCTCGTAGCCTCCGCGCCCGTCCACGTCCCCCACTGCCAGGTGGCCACTGGTCTCGGAGCCGAAACCGATGGGGAAGGCAGCCAGTTCCGGCGGCTGCGTAGACTGCTCCACCGCCGCGGTGGGGTCACTTTCGACGAGGCCCGGATTTAAGGCCGTGACCCGGTAGAAATACCTGGTCAGCTGGTCGAGGCCCGAGTCCTGGTAGTAGGTCGTTCCCAGTAGCGGATCAGCGTTGACCCGTACGAAAGGTCCGCTGGCCGTAGGACCGCGGTAGACGTTGTAGCCGGCCACAGTGGTGGTGGGGCTGGGCTCCCAGGCCAGTGAAATCTGGTCCGCACTACCCGAGGCATCAGTGGATATTTCTCCTGCGGGCAGAGTCCGATGGGGATAGAACTCATGGCTCCAGGAACGGCCGTAGTTGTCTTCCAGCACGATGGAGCTGTTGCTGAGGCGCGTCGCGTTGAACAGCAGCATGGAGAAGTGGACACTGCCGGCACCGGAATCCATGAGATCCAGGGGTGCCACCACGGCCACCGTGTCATAGAGTGCCACGTTGCCGTTGCTGGTACGCAGGTAGGCAGTGATGGCGTCAGCCCGTCCGGCACCGTAGTTCTTGGCCTCAAAGGTCACGGTGATGCGCTCATTATGGCCCAGCAAGCCGTCCCCGTTGCCGTAGAGGGAATCATCCCAGTCCACAACCACCACTTCAAGCTCCGGGGCCAGGATCATGCTGCCCCAGTTCGAGGACTGGTTGCCAGCACTCGAGTTGACGTAGAACACCAGCTCCAGCGGTGTCCCGCCGATGACGCCTGCCGCTATCCCCACCAGGAAGGGGGTATCGCCCGCCACCGCACCGCCGGCACCGATGTCGGGGTAGTTCACTGCACCACCCACCACCGTGACACCCCCCGTGGGGGTCGTTACCAGGCCGGAAAGGCCCGTGGCGCCGCCGCCACCGGTCTCCGAGACCACCGTGGCCAGAGCCACGGTCTCACCGGCTTCGGGTTCCCCGTTGCCGTTACCCGTACTGCCCAGGGTCCCGTCATCAACGACGGTCACCGAGGTGACAGCCAGGTACGTCGCCCCCGAGGTTACCGGTATGTCGGCCCTGTACTGCATCAGATTGGTCCCCGACACCACCAGCTCGGCGAGACCGGTAGTGACAGGGTGCAGGTCAAGGCTGACCACACCTGCGGCATCGGTCACACCCTGGGCATAGTCTTCGCCATCCCGCATCAGCGTGACGATGGCTCCCTCGACTACTCCCAGGGCGTCCTCCACCGTCACCTGGATAGTCTGGGGACCCAGCTGCAGTCCCGGCGGCGCGGTCACGGTCAGGGCCGTCGGCGCTCCGGTCCACAACGGCAGGGCGGGATCACCGAGCAGGGTGTAATTCTCGAAGGTCCAGCGGTCGGTGTAATTGATGTTGGTGTTGCCCAGGAAGGGCGCCCGGCTCAGGGCCAACAACTTGCCCGCACGCGGTTCCGAATTGCAGTACAGCTCCGAGAAGAACTCCTGCTGGTAGTTGTTGGAGGTAACCGGGAAGGCCGCCTCCACCGAGCCGATGGCCATCACCGCTCCGCCGTCTGGGTTCTGGATCAGCCTTTCCATCAGGCAGGAATAGTGGAATCCCGCCGAGGCGCAGTTCAGGGCATAGATCACGAACGGGTTGTCGGAGCCGTTGGTAAGGGCGTCTGCATCACCGGTGTTGAAACTGGAGGTTCCCAAGGAGGCGTTGTAGTAGTAGCCGTGGCCGATATGGTTGACGATGCCGTAGTTGCCGCTATTCAGGGAATCGATGAACGCCCGGCGACTCACTACACCGTCACCCGGAGCGGTTTCGAAGGTCTCATAGAGCCGGATCACGTCCATGTTCGTGCAGGGCAGGATGGAGTCGTTGTACTGCTCGTCCGCAAACATGGCTCCATCCATCTGGATGAGGGGATTGGTGGGATAGTCCGTGGGAAAAAGGACCTCCGCGGCGAAAAGCACGCCGTTGGCCCAGGGCGCCGCCGTGCTGGCCGCCTCGTAGGCGATGGTCTTGTCGACGAAGGTGGCGGCGTGGGTGACGGTGCTGACCGGGGCGCGCCCCAGATACACCTCTTCCACGAAATCGGCCTCGTCGTCGATGACACCGGTGGTTTCCGGCTCCCCGAACCTGTGGTTGCCGTTGGCGTTCCAATTGCCGTCCAGGCCGGCGAAGTAGAGTTCCACGGGAATGTCCGTGGAATCCCCCGGCGGGTAAAGCGAGTTGTTCACATAGCGCGGCGGCAGGATGTCCGAGTCCCCGCCCAGCAGGACATACTCAGTCCCCCACATCTCATAGGCCTCGCGGATGAACATGCGCAGGGTCTCCTGCAGATCCACACCATGGCGGAAGTTGGCGGTGATGTACTCATGGGTGACCACGACGGCGGGCAGTCCCAGGCTGCGCTTGTGGGCGGCCAGGCGCTCGAACTCCGGGGCCATATCCTCATTGGTGATGATCAGGTAGCTTACGGCACTGCCAGTGAGACTGGGTACCGCCGAAGGCGCGAAGGCTTTCCCGGAGGTCGTGATATCGATTCCATCCTCGCGCTCGTAACCACGCAGGGCCTCGGGATTGGACACGATGGCGGTGAGGAATTCGCGGTTGTCGGCGGCCTCGGCAGGTACGCGCCGCAGTCGCGTGGCAATGTCTTCGCCGACGTCGGCCGGCCCAGTGACCAGGTTCACCGCGAAGGCGTCCAGGAACTCCAGCTCGCCACTGCCGTCGGCGGCGGGGCGCAGGGGCCTGACCCGCACGCTCACCAGACGGTGGCCGCGCCACACGTGGACGTCGCGCAATTCACCCCAACCGGAGGAAGTTGTGCGGTGGCTGGCATCGAGTGTCACCGGTTCGCCGTTGATGGTGGCCATACCGGCCACAGCCAGGGAGCCACGACCGGGCTCGTTGTGGGTCGCCAGCGCCTCGATCTGCACCGACACCACGGTGCGGTCCAACGGGACCAGCAACAGCAGGTCACGGGCCGGCAGATCGAATTCTCCGGGCAGGGCTGTCCGTCTCGCGCCGCTGACTTCCGGCACCAGGACCCCGTCATCACGGGTCTGCCAGTTGAGGGTGCGGCCATCGAAGTTCCCCTCGTAGACCACCTCGCCGAGGGCGCTCAGCGGCAGGGTCAGCAGGGGCAGGAGAATAGTAATTGCGACAAGGGTGAAAAAGCGACCTGTGTTGGTCAGCATTCGATGCCTCCGAGGTGTGGGACCGCCGGTGATTGCGTACACCGGCAGCCGTCGGGGTCCATTCACGAGGATCGCATCCCCAGGGTCGGTATCCGTAATGCCTTGCTGCCACCGCCCGGGAGCGGTAGTCGGTAGTAGTCAACCCGTTGGGCGTTCAATCCCTTACGGATCCGCGAATCCGTAAAAAACGAGGATAAGGCCCGGAAGAAATACTGGAGGATTTACTATACCATAAAGACGCAAATCAGTCAACGCGGCAAAAAGTCGCGATACATAGGGCGTTTTGAGTTCAGTACATCAAGAGCGCGGTTTTCGAGTTATGATATGCCTACCTTTATCGTCGGCTATGACCAGGAAGGTCGCACCCGCCGGTACGGCGATAATCAGGGGGTCGCGTGTGCCGGTCCGGGCTTCGCCGGCAGGGGCAGGCAGGATGGCGGCGGGAACCGTGACGATACGACGCGCATGGGAACCATTACGCACCACCACCAGGTTGCTCCGGACCACCGCCGATACGCCGCGCCGGTCCAATTGGGCCACTTCCGCGTCACTCATGAAGAGTGGCCCCGGGTCCCGTTGCGCCAGGTCGCCCAGCAACGAGGCCAGTTCCCTGCGCCCCCGCGCCGCCACGGCCTGGTCCAGGTGTACGAAATTGACACGGTGGGTCTCGATCACCGCCGGCTCGCCTGCGGCCCAGGCCCGTCCCACGGCTGCCAGGCAGCGGCGTGTCACCGCCGTCGGGTCGTCGTTCTGGGCCGGCTCGAACCGGCAGTTGCGCTCGATGAATGTGCGGTCGGGCCGGGACACGATACTGACGTGACGGTCCAGCCACTTGAGCATGCGTCCCAACCGCCCCGGGGGCAGGTCGGGATTGCGCTGTTCGCGCTTGGCCTGGATTACCCGCAGGCCCCTGGCGGTCCAAAGCGCTTCGTTGCGCCCGCTCCAGGTATAGTCCGGAGCAATAATCGAAACCGGCCTTTGACCGAACATCGCGGTAAAAACCCGGAAGCAGGCATCAAGTTCAACGGCTAGATCTTCCTGCGAGCGCCAGGGGCCCAGTTCCTTCGCACTCTGGGCATCCCGGAACAGCGTAATGCCCCTGACCAGGGCCATGGCGGCGGCAGGGCTTTCCTCGGCCCTCAGGCGCCGCAGCGAGGGGTCATAATGCCAGGCACCGTGAAGTTCAGGATGCCATACTCCCCTCTCACGGGCAGCCGCCACCGCGGCCCACAAGCCCGGTCGCCGGTAGGCAGCCGGGAAAGCGGGCAATTCACGGCGCAGCCAGGTGGGAGCTCCCGCTTCCGTTCCAGCGGCATCCAGGGAGAACAGGATGTAGTTGGGCTGCAGAACCGCCGGCAGTCCATCCCGGCCGCGAAAACTGAACAGCACGTCGGCCAGGTCACTGACCGCGGCACCGTCTTCCAGGGTCGATCCCCAATACGCGTCGGGAAAGCGACCCGGATCCAGGGCCTCGCGATCCACGCCCTGCCAGGCTGCCGCGTCGGGTGCGAAGCCGGCAAAACCCCAGTCATCGCTGTGCAACACCACGGCCCGCAGATCACGCCAATCCACCGCCCGCCGGGGACCGCCCGCCACCAGGGTTAGCGTAACCAGGATCAGGGCGATAATCCCCGCCGTCAGAATTTTCAAACCCCTCATCGGCCCCGTCCCTTCATTGATTCCGGATCTTTCGACGCAGATGCAACCACCAGTACGGTCCACACGCCACACCGTCCCGTTCGATGGCGGCGGCCAGCCGGGCCGCGGGTGATTCTTCCGGAAGCTCGCCACGGCGCAACATGGACACCACCGCCGTGGCATCCAGATCATAGATGTTGAACATGGATCCCGCCTCTACCACCTGTGCGTCAGAGCACTCCAACCGGCCCACGATTTCCTCCCGGTCCAACAGGGGGCCCCGATCCGGTAGTTCGGCCAGCAGATCCTGAAGTGCGGCATAGTTTCGTTGCGCGGGTTCCTGGCCCCCGGGAGCGTCTTCCAGCAGATAAAGGTCACCCCCCGGTGTCAGCAGATCCAGCCACCGGTTGACTACGGGAACCAGCGCTGCCCCCGCCGCCAGGTGGCGGACCAGATTGGCTGCCGCCACCATCGACCAGCACCCAACCGCCAGCGGCGGATAAACCACATCCCCCACCACCTGGGCGCTCGACCCCAGGCCTGGCGGACACCGGTCGAGTCCCACAGGCCGGGCTCCGTTACCGGCCAGCACACGACCGAAGCGACCGTCGCCACAGCCCAGGTCGAGTACACACAGGCCGGGCTCTTCTTGCAACCGCCTGAGCAGGGATTTCGGTAGGGGGTCAAAAGACATGAAGAGTCGTCAGCGCGAAGCCGGGGGCTGCCCGTCGGGATCATCGTCCGTAACCGTCACGTCGCCGGTGGTCCCTTCCCGCGCGAAGAGGGACTTGTTATTCACCCGCCGTCGCTCAACCTGCAGATCGATGACCTCGGCCACATGACGACCCCGCTGACCAATGACGTTTTCCAGCCGGTCGTCGAAGCCCACCGCGTAGAAGATCTCCGTGAAAAGGTCCAGGCCCAATTTGCGGTTCTGCAGGTGGCGCAGGGCACCCAACTGCCCGGCCAGCATCCACAGCCCCATGGCCGGCAGACCCAGCCAGGGCAGGGCCAGGAAATCGCTCAGACTGAAAGCGATGGTACCGGCAGTCACCAGCAACAGCACACTGACGGCACCGGTGGGCGAGAAGCCGAGACGTAGCAGACGGTGGTGCAGGTGGTGATCGTCGGCCTGGAAGATGGAGGTACGCCGGCGCGAGCGGCGGACAATGGTGGTACCCGTATCCCAGATGGGCACGATCATGGGCGCCAGCAGCACCGGTAGCGCCACGCCCTGATCACGACTGAGGTTGAGCATGAGGCTGCCCAGCACCAAACCCATCCACATACTGCCCGAGTCACCCAGGAAGATCTTGCGCGACGACGTATTCCAGTACAGGAAGGCCAGGGTGGAACCGCACAGCGCGGCGGCGAACAGTGTCGAGTCGAAATCGCGTACAGCCAGACCGATGACCACCAGGGACGCCGACACCAGCACACTGATACCGCTGGCCAATCCGTCCAGACCATCAATGAGATTCATGGAATTGATGAAACCGAGGTACCAGAACAGGGTGAAGGGCCAGGCCCAGCCGCCGAGCCCGACAGTACCCACCACCGGCAGCACGACCGTGTCCATGCGCATACCCAGCAGCATCATGCCCACGATGACCACCAGTTGCCCGTACAGTTTCTTCTCGGCGTGGATTCCGAAGCGGTCGTCCCCCACACCCAGAGCCAGAATGGCCAGACCCGCACCACTGAGGACACCCAGCCAGGACCAGGGCAAGGCCGTCTTGAGAATTATATGCTGCAGAAAGAACAGCGAACTGAAGAACGAAATGAAGATCGCCATGCCACCGGTACGCGGCACGGGCTCACGGTGTGGACGCCGCTCGCCAGGATGGTCGACGATATCGGTCAGGAAGCCCAGGTTCCTGAAATGAGGCTGCACAAGCCACGACATGAGAAATGCCGCTACGAAGCCCAGCGCCCCTATGATACCCAGGTCCACGGTTCCTCCCTGAAACTCCCGCCCGGAAACTCAGAACAAAACTCGCAGGCAAATTACCCCATTGCCGCCGATGCGGCAACGAGAAACTTGAATCAAATGATCCTCGGGCCCGGCGTCAAGAGACGCCGATAGACGGCCACCGTCTCCCGCGCCGTACGCGACCAGGACCATTGGCGCGCCCGTTGTGGACCGGCGAGAGTCAATTTCTCCCTCAACGGGGCATCAGCGGCCAGCCGCAGCAATCCCGATGCCAGAGCGGCCGTATCCTCCGGATCCACCAAAACAGCCGCATCCGCCGCTACTTCCGCCGTAGCCCCGCGGTCCGACGTCAGAACCGGTAAACCACTCGCCATGGCCTCGAGGATGGGAAATCCAAAACCCTCGTTGAGAGAGGGGAAAAGAAGGGCCAGGGAGGTCCGGTACAACCGCCCCAGTTCCGCCTGGTCACAGTAATCCCTTACCTCCAGGACACCTGCAGTGGTGAGGGTATCCATGCGACGGCGCAGATTCGAGTCCTTCCAGCCTCTGCCACCTACCAGCAGCAGGGAGGGGAAATCACCGTCAGAGGCGGTCTCCAGGGCCAGGGCGAAGGCGTCAAGCAGTCGTTCCAGGTTCTTGCGCGGTTCGAGGGTCCCCACGAAGAGGAAGCGGCGCTGGCGCGGCGGTGGCGGGTCCGGTTCGGCCGCCAGGTGGTCCATGATCCAGCCAGGAGTGGCAAACGGCGTGGCAATCACCCGCTCTGCGGCGGCGGGATACAGGCGCGCCACATCCCGAGCCGTGGCCTCACTGATTCCCAGCACCGCCTGGGCCCGCTCAATGGAGGACGGCACGAACAACCGGTAATAGGCCCGGCGGGGCTGCTCGACGGTTTCGGGAAACAGCTGCCAGGCCAGGTCGCAGACCGTGACCACCGACCGGCAACGGGGCCACCGCGGCGCCACGAAATGCATGCTGTGCAGCAGTTCCGCACCCAGGTCGCGGCAGAGTACCGGCAGTCTGGTCTGGGTGAACCACGCCTTGCGGAAAGTCCCCCCCCGCGCTCCGGGGCAAGGCACGACTCGCCAGTGCGGAACCTCCTCCAGATCCTGGAACATCTCCGGCTCGGTAACCATCACGGCGAATTCGAGTCCGTGGTCCCCGGCGGCCATCGCCCGGGTCAATTCGAGGATGGCACGTCCCACTCCGGTGGGGTGACGATTCACCAGCAGCGCGTCCAGGACCACCAGTGGCCGGGTCATATACCGGCTCCCTGTTTCGGCCCGGTGTCCGCCAAGGCAGCCAAAAGCAGCCCCGCGGCCACCCAGATGTGCGGGAGGTTGTACTGGGAAAAGAACAGCAATTGCAGCCACACGCCACAACAGGCCACAGCCGCTACGCGCACCGGCAGTACCCGGCGCATCCGCCCCACGGCCCTGGTCATGGTTCCTGCGATCGCCGCGAAGACACCGAAACCCAGGAGACCCGTCTCGGCCAGGATCCTGAGGGGGAAATTGTTCACCACGGGCCAGGTGAACTGGCTTTGCAGGCCGGCCGGATCCACGAGCACCGGAAAGTGCCAGGCATACTGTCCCCAACCCACGCCTACCACCGGGCTGATCAGGAAGGCCCGCCACGCCGCCTGCATACTGTAGAGGCGGGTCAGATTTGACCAGTCGCGACGGCTGAAACTCTGGGCAACGCGCTCGAGAGGCAGACCGAGTCGTTCGGGACCAAGGGCCAGGGCCACCAATCCCAGGACACCGGCGGCCAGGGCAGCCACCCCCAGCAGTTGGCGACGGTCCATCCGCCGCCAGGGCGGATCCAGCGCCAGCGCCAACACCATGGCGCCGGTCCCGGCCAGCCAGGCACCGCGGGACCAGGTCAGCACAATCAGCACCACCAGCGCCAGGGTGGCGCTGAAGCGCCAGAGGCGTCGCCAGTCGGTCAGCGCCACCAGCGGCAGGGCCAGGAGCAGGAAATTGCCGAGATACAGGGGTTCACAAAGGGTGCCCCGCAGCCGGGGCAAATCACGAAACCCATCGCCGATGTGCAGTTGCTGCGACCCGGCGAGAATCGACGGGTTGGACGTGAAGATACCATCCAGGGTCGGGAAGAACGGCAGGGGCCGATACCAGTGGACGAACTGGAGCACACCGTAACCGGCCTGCAACAGGGCGGCCACCACCACCACCCGCGCCACTGCCCGCCAACGGGACTGTCCCCGCACCCACAGTGCTGGCCAGACCATAAACGCCATCATCACCGCGAGTTGGGCGAACTGCTTGAAGTAGCGCAGGACAGCCTCGCCGCGGGCCACGGCGCCGGGCGCCGTCAGCAGGCCCCAT
>QNDV01000036.1 GCA_003646045.1 bacterium | reverse complement strand
GCCACCAGCCGCATGACCATCCAAACCGACAACGGTGAGAAAGAACTCAGCCCAGCCGAGGCCTACTTGGCCGTTGAAGCAACAGCCTGTCACCCGGACTCCGGTATTCCAGGTCGCACATTCAGCACCTTTTCGCGACGGATCTCCACCGTGCCCGGTTTGGCTCCCCGCGGCTTGGTGACATAGCGCGCCCTGGTGGCGGTTACCGCGACCTGGCGCGCTTCGCGTTTGCGGCTGTGCCAGGCAGCGACAGCGGCGGCGGCCTTGATGGTGGCGTTGTCCGGTTCGGTTCCCGCCGGTACCTGCAGTACGACGTGGCTGCCCGGCATGCCCTTGACGTGGAACCACCAATCGTTGGCTTTGGCGACCTTCAAGGAGAGGCGGTCATTATCCTGGTCCGTGCGTCCGGCCAGCACGGTCCAGCCGCCGGGAAGCTCGTATTCCCACAGGCGGGGCGGGACACGTTCGGAACGCGGATCTCGGGGCATGGCGACCTCTGGTTTATGACGAATGAAACGTGCTGACAGTATTCCACAGCCGGGACGGGTCCTCAAGTCGGGAGGGAGTACGGGACACAACGTGTTTCCACAGGCTCTGTTTCCAGGCCGGGAACCGCTTTTCTCAAGTCAACCCGGCTCTTCCAGACCCTGATTGACACTCGGTTGACCTTGCGTCCTGCACGTCACGAAGTCAAATGATTGCTTATCTCCTGTAATCACAGTCCGTTACATGCATAAAACCCTGTCCACGCTCAACCATCAGCCATTGCAAAATGCAATTTTCTATCGTTATAATGATTATATTTATGGTATAATATTCTCCGGGTGGCGAAGAGATCGCCACCTTTCGTCCTTGGAGAGGCTATATGAAACTGTTGATAAAGACCTGGTTCCTGCTGTTCCTCGTATCGGCCACCCTGATAACCAGTGGCACCATGGCACAGGAAACACTTAGTCCCGTATCGACGCCGCAACCGGTGTTCACCCCTGATCAGGTGCGAACCGTGGCCACCCACCGGGTGCCTGCTCCCACCTTGAACGCCACCAACCTGCCCGCGCCGCGGACCCGGATGCGCAACGCGAGTGGTGAACAGCCGAACCTCCCGCGGGTCTACCCCGCCGACCGGGCACTGCCCACGCAGGGCCGCGGAGATCGCCCCGCCGTCACACTGCGCCAAGCGTCGGATACGCTCCGGCAACAGCTGACGTCGCGGCCCGTGGCAAAAGCCGCCGGTCCCTGGAGCAGCAATCAACTGTTGGCCAACCCCACCGACATGAACGATGAGTACGTCTCCCTGGCGGTCAGCCCCCTGACCGGTGACCTCTATGCCACCTTCGCCGCCACGGACCTCGGTGGCACGGATCGCGATATCCACATCGCCCGCTCACGGGACGGCGGCCTGTCCTGGGAAGACTGGGAGTTGCCCTCGCTGCCGGATGACGAGTACCACCCGGACCTGGCCCTGGACGACGCCGGCTACATCCATGTGGTGTGGATCGCCGAGCCCGGTGTGATCATGCGGGCGCGTAGCCAGGCTGCGGATGACCCCCGTTCCTGGGCCTTCGTCGAAGGCCTCGCGGCCAATGAGCCCCTCGCCACGCCGGCGGTAACGGTTTCGGGGGGCGGCGACTTCGCCCGGGTCTTTATCGCCCTGGGTTGGAACACCGTCAACTGGGACTACTACGCCTACGAGTGGACCCTGTTGTTCATGTACTCGTCCGACGGCGGGCGCAACGTCAGCTACGACTACTTCCTGCCCGACGGCTATCCCGACTTCTGGCCCGACGTGGCCATGAACGGCACCACTGTGCATTTCATCAATGCCGAAGCCGACGCCCAGACCGGCCAACTGGAAATTGTCATTGCCACCGACCAGTACAGCGGCTCCTTCTCCGAACCCGCCCTGATGACCAGCTGGACCGCGAACAACTGCGGCTTCCCCCGTTTGGCAGTTGACGCCGCCACGGTCTACGCGGTCTACCAGCACGACTGGACCGACGGCGTGACCACCGACGGTGATATCATCTATACCTACAGCCAGGATACGGGTGACAGCTGGGTGGGACCCATCGGCATGGTGGCTGATGAGTTCGAGAGCGTCGGCCCGCAGGTCTTTGCCACCGATGGCGTAGTGGGATGCCTGTGGTTGGATGCACCCGCCGGAGCGGACGAGTTCAACCTGGCGGCGCGATTGGCTCCCGGCGGCGGCCACAGCTCGCTTTTCGGCGGTGTGGAAACCATCACAGATCAACCCCGGGTCGAGCCCCAGTTCCACTCGGTGGCGGGCGTGGCCGCGGGCAGTATGCTGCACGCCGCCTGGATCGACCGGCGCGACTATCCCACCCAGGGCCACAACGTCTACACCAGCCGGCGCGCCGCCAAGCCCGACCTCGCCGCCTACACTCCCGAGGACTGGTCCGGGGCACTGGTGGCTGCACCGCTCAGGGGCGAGCGTCAACCCACCTGGGTCACAGCCCGTGATACGACCTTTGTCAGTTTCGCGGTGGTGAACAACGGCCTGTCCGACGCCGAAGCCCTCTTCGAGATCCAACTCGAACTGGCCGGGGCACCCCTGGCTACCTGGACCGTGGCGGGACTGCCCACCGCTTCGTGGATCGCCGTGGAGGATCATCCGGTAATGGTGCCCGCCGGTGTCCACACCCTGTCCATCCGCATCGACCCGCTGCAGAAAGTGGACGAATCCGACGAGGACGACAATGTGTTCTCTGCCACCACCAACTGGCTGGACGGCGCTCCCAAACTGCGCCTGCGACCCGGACGGCTGGTAATGGTGATGGACCCCCCCTACCAGACCACGGATCCCCTGGGACTGGCGACCGATCCACCCCTGCGCCGATCCGTGCGCCTGGACCCGGTAATGGGCTCTTTGAGAGATGAGTTGGCCAAGTCCGCCGGTAGTGAACGTCTGCCGGTGATCCTGCGTCCGGTGCAAACCCTGGACGCTCCGGCTCTGGCTGCGGCGTTGCGTGGCAGGGATTCCGACATCCGCCGCACCACGACCCTGGCTGCGGCCCGTTCGGCCCTGGACCGGGCCCATGCCGAACTGCGACCCCTGCTGGAGGATCTGCGACGTGATGGCTTGGCCGACGAGGCCCGCCCCCTCTACCTGGCTGGCGTCCTGGCGGTGGGGATGACAGCGGACGCGGTACGGATCCTGGCCAACAACCCTCAGGTGGGAGCCATGTGGCTGGACGACCAGCCCTGCGAGACGTTCGGCGGTCCCGCCCCCGGCGGCCAACCGGATCCCATTGAGCCCAACGCTCCCCAGGCCGAGGCCTGGCACCTGGACCGCATCGGCGCCCAGGAGGCCTGGGCCCGGGGCTACACCGGGGAAGGCATTCTGGTTGGCCATCTGGACTCGGGCATCGCCTATGACCACATCGACCTGAAGAACCGCATGTGGGACGGCGGCGCGTCCTGGCCCAATCACGGTTGGGATTTCGTGGATGACGACAGCGATCCCTACGACGAGAATGCCCCCTGGTATCATGGCACGCATACGGCCGGCCTGGTGGCCGGTGACGGCACCGGCGGTACCGCTACCGGCGCCGCACCCGGCGCCACCCTCATGGCACTACGCACGGTGCCCGGCTACTTCCAGGACCTTACCGACGCCCTGCAGTTCGGCCTGGACCGGGGCGTGGACCTGTTCACCTTCTCCGGCGGCTGGACCGGCCCGGACGACGGCATACGGGTCTCGTTGCGTCATACCGCGGAAACCCTGTTGGCGGCGGGCGTACCCTGGGTGGTTTCGGCGGGCAACGGCAACAACATCGGTGGACATTTTGCGGTACCCAATGACTGCGCGGCACCCGGCGATTGCCCCGGTCCCGCCTACGCGCCCGGAGGCGGCAGCACGGCGGTGATCAGCGTGGGTGCCCTGACATCGACCAACCAGGTGTGGGACGGCTCAAGCATGGGCCCGACGGTTTGGGACACGGATAATCCCTACGGCGCCAGTGATTTTTCCGACTATCCCTGGCCCCCGGGCCTGACCCACCCGAACCTGGCGGCGCCGGGTGACCAGGTCATCAGCACCCTGGGCGACGGCGGCTATGTAGCCTATTCCGGCACGAGCATGGCCTGCCCGCTGGTGGCTGGTGCGGTGGCCATCCTGCTCCAAAGCGATCCCGACCTCTCACCGGCCCAGCTGGCGGCCACCCTTGAAAGCACGGCCCTCGACATCACCTCCAGTCCGGCGGCACCCGGTCGTGACAACCGCACCGGCGCGGGACTGATCTCGTTGCCCACGGCTCTCGACACGGCGCCCCAGCAGAATGTCGTGGAATTCTGGATAGCCAACGACGGCGTGGTACCCCTGGTCATCCAGGACATCTGGATCAACGTGAACTGGGTGGATGTGATCCTGCCCGAGACCACGGTAGCAGCGGGGGATTCGATGCGAGTCGCGGCCGTATTCGACGGCTCCAATACCATCCCGGGAGTCCATGCGGGTGGAGTCATGATCATCTCCAGTGATCCCGATTCACCCCATCTGCTGCCGGTGCACCTGGACCTCGGCGCCGGTGTCAGCGACGTGGACGACCAGTTGCCGCCGGCACCAGACGCGGGACTGGCCAACCACCCCAACCCCTTCAACCCGCGGACCACCCTGCGCTTCGAGGTGTCCACCCCGGGGCGTGTGGTACTGGACGTGTTCGACCTGCGGGGAAGGCGTGTGCGTCGGCTGCTGGATCGCCACCTGGGCGCAGGCCCGGCCAACGTGATCTGGGATGGCCGGGATGAACAGGGACAAGGTGTGGGCAGCGGTGTCTATGTCGCACGACTGCAGGAAGGGCGGCTGACCCCGGTAACCCGCAAACTCATGCTTGTACGGTGAGTTCTGTCAGATCGTACGGGACTACCCCACGGTTCCGTACCTGGGCTGCGAGCTCGCCTGCAAACGGCGGGACCACCTCCGGGTGGTCGATCAGGAAGTGCTCTGTCTTGCACCCGTACAGCGTACGGATTCGGCCTGGGCCGTGGTACTACCGATCATCAACATCACGCAGGCGGCGAACACCAAGCCGGCCGTAGTAAGATAGGAACGCATGGGACCCTCCCGGTCATGGCCCTAATAGCACAGTGTCGAAACAGGGATTCGTCATTTACAAGCGGATGCCCGAGGTTCTCTTTGGTATTTCCCTTCAACAACCCTTACCGGGATGCCGGTTCCACTGAAACTTTTGCACGATATTTGCGGGAACCGCACCCTCTCGTTGCGGTATAGCTGGCCGCGCGGTATTATTGCCGCCGTTGATTTCATCAGCAGATCCATGAACCCATTTCCCTGAAGGAGTCCTCGCGATGATCGAAGTGCGCGGTGTCTCGAAGAGTTTCGGGACCATGGTCGCCCTCGACAACGTGTCGTTCAGCCTGGGCCGGGGCGAGATCCTCGGCTTTCTGGGGCCCAACGGCGCGGGCAAGAGCACGACCATGAAGATCATCACCACCTTCCTGGCCCCGGACACGGGCGTTGTCACGGTGGATGGTATCGATGTCCTGGCTGAACCGTTGGCCGTCCGCGGCCGTATCGGCTACCTGCCGGAGAATGTGCCCCTGTACCTGGACATGAACGTCCAGGAGTACCTGACCTTCGTCGGACGAGCGCGCGGGCTGAGCGGACGCGTTCTGGACCAGCGCCTTGACTGGTGCGTCGAAGCCTGCGGATTGACCACCGAATTCAGGAAGAACATCGGCGAGTTGTCCAAGGGGTACCGCCAGCGCACGGGTCTGGCCCAGGCCCTGATCCATGACCCGGACATCCTGATCCTGGACGAGCCCACCAGCGGTCTGGACCCCCTGCAGATCCTGGGCATCCGCGAGCTGATCAAAAGCCTGGCCGGTGCCAAGACCATCATCTTCTCGACCCATATCCTGCAGGAGGTGAGCCCGGTCACGGACCGCGTGGTGATCATCAACGAGGGTCGCATCATCGCTGACGGATGTGTGGACGACCTGCAGCGGGAAGCCATGGGCAGCAGCCGGGTCTTCCTGTCCGTGCGCCAGGAAGCGGACGCTGTCACGGCTGCCGTGGGAGCCCTGACCTCGGTGAGCGAGGCAAAGGCCCTGCCCGCCGAGACCGGCTGCCGCCTCGAAGTGCGCGGCGCCTTCGACGCCGACCTGCCGGGCGACCTGCACCGCCTGAGCCGCGATCGCGGCTGGGACCTGACTGAACTCCACGAGATGCCCTTCAGCCTGGAGGATACCTTCATCGCCCTGACCGAACGCTCCGGGGAGGTGGCACGATGAACGGCACGGTGACCATCTTCCGGCGCGAGTTTGCCGCCTACTTCAACAGTCCCATCGCCTACATCTTCATCATCGCGTTCCTGGTGTTGAACGCGGGACTGTTCATGACCGGCTTCTTTCTCAACGGAGCGGCTGACCTGCGCGGGCTCTTCGCCAATCTGCCCTTCTTCCTGATTTTCTTCATCCCGGCGGTGAGCATGCGCCTGTGGGCCGAGGACAAAAGGCTGGGCACTTTCGAATTGCTCATGACCCTGCCCCTGCGCGCGGGTGAGATCATGCTGGGCAAGTACCTGGCCGCCCTTACTTTCTATCTCGTGGCCCTGGCCGGCACCCTGCCCCTGGCAATCATGGTCCGGGCCCTGGGCAATCCCGACCTGGGAGCCCTGGCCAGCAGCTATCTGGGCGCGGTCCTGCTCGGTGCGCTCTACCTGGGCATCGGGACGTTCACCAGCGGCCTGATGCGCGACCAGATCTCCGCCGTGATCCTGGGGATCATGGCCTGCTTCCTGATCTTCATCCTGGGTGTACCCACGGTGGCGGCGACCATCGATGGCTGGGTGGGTGGCTTCGGCTCGTTCCTGCAGCAGTACGTGGGTCTGTCCGCCCATTACGACATGATGCTGCGCGGCGTGGTCACTGCCGTTGACCTGGTCTATTTCCTGGGCATGACGACGGTGTTCCTGATGCTCAACACCCTGTGGCTGGAAGGGAGGAAGTACTAGCATGAACAGCAAACGACGCAATTTCCGACTGACCTTCGCGGTGGCCGCGGTGTTCCTGACAGCCATCCTCTTGCTTCTGGTCAACGTGACGGGAAACCTGCGCGGGGTGCGGGTGGACATGACCAGTGACGGTCTCTTCACCATGACCCCCGCTGCGGTCAACATCCTGCAGGAATTGCCGGTGCCGGTGCAGGTCAAACTGTACATCACACCGGTGGACAAGATGCCCACCCGGCTGCGCAACCTGGAACGCGACATCACCGAACAGCTGCGGAATTTCGAACAGGTGTCCCAGGGCATGATCGAATTCTCGGTGCATGATCCGCAGGACGACGCGCAGATGCAGCAGGAACTGGCAGCCAAGGGTATCCAGCCCTTCCAGATCCAGTCGGTGGAAAAGGACGAGATCGGTGTCAAGCTGATCTGGAGCGCCCTTACCATCGCCTACAAGGACAAGCCCGAGGAGATCCTCCCCCAGGTGCTGCCCCAGAGCCTGGCTGCCCTGGAGCAGGATATCATCGGCCCGATCCATCGCCTGACCCGTGAGCGCACGCCGCGGGTGGCCTACTTCGGCCCGCAGAAGGTCATGGATCCCCAGATGGCCATGATGTACATGCAACAGGGCATGCAGCCGCCGGCACCCCAGGACCAGTTCACCATGATCGGTGAACTGCTGGGCCAGGGGCACTACGAGGCAGTACCGGTGCAGCTGACTGCCGACAGCACGGTTCCCGACGATGTGGACCTGCTCATCGTCATGGGTCTGGCGGCCCTGAATGAGCGTCAGGTCTGGGAGATCAACCAGACCCTGATACGCGGCGTGCCGGTAATCATGGGCGTGCAGGCCCACGAGTACGACTACAGCCCCGCCAGGACCGGCGGCTGGACGGTGAGCGGCCGGGCCGTGGGATCAGGTCTCGAACCAATGCTGGAGTTCTTCGGACTGGGTGTGGGACATGACCACTTCATGGACACTTCCATGGAGACCATCGACCTGCCGCGGGAAGTCAACCTGGGCGGTCTGCGTATGCAGACCCGTGAGCCGGTGCGCCTGCCCATGCAGATCCGGGTCACCGAGTCGCAGATGCTGCAGGACTCCCCTCTGGTCAACCGCATCGGTTCGCTGTTCTACCTGTGGGGCACACCGGTACGCCCACAGCCCGCGCGACTGGCAAAATACGACCTGCTGGCCACGGGCCTCATCAACAGCAGCCCCCGGAGCTGGGAAACGCCCTGGCAGGACGGTCCCATGCTTCCCTCTGCTTTCGATCCACCGTCTGACGGTGCCGACGGCTCGGCTCCCCTGGCGGTGCTGGTGGCGGGCCAGTTCCCGGACAGCTTCGTCGACAGCGGCGTGCCGGATTGGCCCACCGCGGCTGGCGCCGACACCCTTGACCCTGAGACAGCGGGTCAGCCCACGGCCACTGCAGACCCCCGACCGGGACAACTGCTGGTCATCGGCTCGGCCAAGATGTTCGACGACAACATCATCCAGGCACCGCAAAACGCCCTGTTGCTGCTCAACGCCGTGGACTACCTGGTGGGCAGTCGGGACCTGCTGGCCATCCGGGCCAAGATCCTGACCCGGCGTGTGATCCGGCCGGTGACCGACACCGAAAAGCTGGTGTGGCGCGTGGTGGTGGTTCTACTGGTACCGGTGCTGCTGGCGGGGTATGGCTTCGTCAGGGCCGGTGTACGGCGGCGTGAAGCCGCGGCCTACCGCCAGATGGTGCGGCGCACCGGCGCCACCCGGAAGGAAGTGTGATCATGCTGAAAACCAGACATCTGGCTGTATTGGCGATTATCCTCATAGTGCTGGCGTTGATCAGCTTCCTGCAGCGCAATCGTCATGCCCGGGACACGGGACAGTCGGCGACTTCCACCCTGATCGCCGACACCTGGACCATGGACAACCTCTCACGGGTGGTCCTGGGCTTCGGGGACGACGCCGAAATGGTGGTCATGAGCAACACTCCCGAGGGCTGGGTCCTGAGCTCTTCCTGGGGTGCGGCGGTAAGCACACAGCGCCTGGAAAGCCTGCTGCGCGGTGTGAGCGGCCTGACCGGCGAGTTCCGCTCGGACCGGTCCTCGGTCCTGGCGGACTACGGTCTGGACGACAACAACGGCGTGACGATTCGCGGCATGGGTACCGATGGCAATCAGGCCTTCGCGGTCCAGGTGGGCGGCAAGCCGGAGCGGCATCCCGGCAGTTTCGTAAGACTGCCGGACCAGGACGCGGTATACGTCACGGCCACCAGCCTGCTCACCCCCCTGGGCCTGTACAACGGGCCTGAGCCGCCCTCGGGCCGACACTTCCTGGAGTTGGAGGTGCTGGACCTGGAGCGCCAGGACGTAGATACGATCCTGCTGGTGGACGCCCACGGAAAGCGCCGACTGGTGAAGGAATTCGCCGTGATCGAACCTGCGCCGGACGACACCACGGCAGCTGGTCCACAGGAGGACCGACTGACCTGGGAGTGGCGTCTCGATAGTCCCGGCGGCGCGGCCCTGACCAAGACGACCACTGACGCTATCCTGGGTGCGGCCTGCCGATTGCGGGCCACCGATGTGGGTGACCCGACGGTTCCCGCAGCACATTACGGCCTGGACACACCGGTACATCGTGCGGTGCTGGTCATGGCGAACGGCCGGAAGGTAACCCTGAACTTCGGAACCACCGTCGCGGCGGAGAGTGAACAACCCGTCGGCACCTGGTTGCGCGTCGATGACGAACCGACGGTGTGGCTGGTCAACGATTACGTGGTGACCGGGATCTTCAAGACCGCCGAGGAGCTGCTCCCGGCGTCCTGATCATATCGCTTCCCGAGCGCCGCCGGACCGGATCCACGGCGGCGCTCCGCGTTTCCATCGTGCCGTGCCGTGTGTTAGGTTGGGGTGGTCATTGTTGCCCATCCGCGTGACCGACATTCCGGAGGCCTGCCGTGAGCGAGTCCCCCACCCCCAGTACCTCCACCGACGGCATCCTGCTGCGTAACGCAACGGTGCTGGACTATTTCCCGGTTGCCTTGGACTCCAAGGCCGCGCCCCGGGTCGAGCGGACGAATCTGCGCCTCGCGAATGAGCGGATAGCCGGCCGCGGCCCCGACCTGGACCCGCAACCCGGGGACGAGGTAGTGGACCTGGCCGGGGTTACTGTGATGCCCGGCAACATCAACGCCCACGACCACCTCTACGCGACACTGCTGGGAGGCATGCCGCAACCGGATACTCCACTGGATTCGTTCACCGATATCCTCACCGAGGTCTGGTGGAAACTGGACCGGGCGCTGGATGCCGATGCGGTGCGGATCAGCGCCCTGGCCGGGGCCTGGGACGCCGTCCGCTGCGGCACGACCCTGATCTTCGACCATCACGCCAGCATGAGCTGCGTCGAAGGCTCGCTGGACCTGGTGGAGAACGGACTGCGGCAGGTAGGACTGCGTGGCTGCCTCGGCTACGAGGTCACCGATCGCGGCGGCAAGGGCCTGCGGGACGTGACCCTGCAGGAGAACGAACGCTATCTGCAACAACTGGCGGACCGGCCTGCCGCGGGCGTTCCCCGCTTCCGGGGGCTGGTGGGAGCCCACGCCAGCTTCACCCTCGAGGAGCGCACCCTGGAATTGCTGGCCAGCCTCTGCAGCCGCTACGATGTGGGGTTGCACGCCCACCTGGCGGAAGGTGCCATCGATCGCGAAGTAAGCCGGGACCGGGGTTGGAAGGACCCCCTCGAACGGTTCGATGAATTCGGTCTGCTGCGGCCGGGAAGTGTCTTTGCCCATGGCGTGGACCTGTCACCACTGGATATGCAGATCCTGGAATCCAAGCAGGCCTGGCTGATCCACTGCGGGCGCTCGAACATGAACAACGGCGTGGGACGCGCACCGGTGGACCGCTTTCCCCGCCATTGCGGCGTGGGCACCGACGGCCTTGACGACAACCTTTGGGGCGAGCTGCGCACCACGTTTTTCCGGGGCAATGAAGGCGGTAGGGGGCCTCTCGGATACGCGGATGCGGCGCGGTTCTGGCTGGGCGGCTACCAACTGGCACGACACATTTTCGGCGAACCCTTCGGCAGCCTGGATGTGGGCGCACCGGCTGATCTGATCGTGCTGAACGATTACCAGAAGACGCCCCTGACGGCGGACACCTGGCTCAACCATCTCCTGTTCGATTTCCATCCCTGGGATATCCAGGAAGTGTGGGTGGGTGGTGAACGAGCCTACCGCACCGGCGACCAACCGCCCCTCGCGGCGAGGGAAGTACAGGATACGGCGGCTCGGTTGTGGGAGGCCATGGGACGACGGTTGTGAGACAAAAGAGCAAAACTTTGACAGTCGGCCTACATGTTTGATATAATGTGAGAGCTAGTATCGCACGCAATCCACGCAGCGAGAGGTCTCAGGCGGTATGAAAGTTGGTATTTCCGTCCAGGTACTGCTGATGTTATTGGCCGTTGTAGCGTCAGCCCAGACCGACGATCTGCTCATCAGCGAGTACGTCGAAGGCTCGGTATTGAACAACGCTATCGAGGTTTACAACGGTACTTCCGACAATCTCAATCTCGCCGGCTACGCCATCGAACGCTACAGCAACGGCACTACCACCGCGGTGAGCATCCCCTTGTCCGCCGTTGATCTTGAACCTGGTGAAGTATTCGTCATCGCCCACACGTCTTTTACCCAACCGCAACTTGCCAACCAGTTGAGCGACGACTTGAATTTTGACGGCAATGATGCCCTGGTACTGGCCTTCAATGGCGAACCGGTGGACCGCATAGGTCGGGTCGGCGAGGACCCTGGCGAGTACTGGTCCTGCACCGGCGGCACCACCCAGAACCATACGCTGCGCCGCCTGGTCGGTGTCTGTGTCGGCTCAGACGTGCCTGGCGACCCCTTTGATCCCTGCGACACCTGGGAATTCCTGCCGGTCGACACCTTCGACGGCCTGGGTAGCCACACAGCCGATTG
>QNDV01000035.1 GCA_003646045.1 bacterium | reverse complement strand
TTGATTCGAGGGGTTGGTCGGACCCGTCAACGGACCGGGTAACGTGACCTTGCGTCTTCCCACGCCAGGAGTGTCCATGCCCGCTCAGTTCCTGCCCGTACTGCTGGTACTGGCCGTAGCGACGGCCTTTTCCGGGTTATTCCTCGGGCTCAGCTTCTGGCTGGGTCCACGGCGTCCCTCCGCACTGAAGGATTCCACCTACGAGTGTGGTGTTCCCGTGCGGGGTTCGACGCAGATCAGGTTCTTCGTACGCTTCTTCCTGGTGGCCCTTTTCTTCCTGCTCTTCGATCTCGAAGCGGTCTTCCTCTATCCTTGGGTCATTATCTACCAGGGCCTGCTGGATGCGGGCCACGGCATGTATGCCCTGGGCGAAATGGGAGCGTTCGTGACCGTGCTGCTGGTGGGCTTCGCATACATCTGGAGAAAGGGGGGGCTGGAATGGCAGTAGACCTGGAAAACCCCAGCAATTTCATTACGACGCGTCTGCGCCAAGCCGTGAACTGGGGCCGGAAATATTCCCTGTGGCCCCTGCCCTTCGGAGTGGCCTGCTGCGCCATCGAATTCATGAGTACGGTTTCCAGTTACAACGACATCAGCCGCTTCGGTGCGGAACTGGTGAGATTCTCGCCGCGGCAGAGTGATCTGATGATCATCGCCGGGACCATCAGCTACAAGCAGGCGCCCATACTCAAGACCATCTATGCCCAGATGGCTGAGCCCAAGTGGGTCATCGCCATGGGTGCCTGCGCCAGCAGCGGCGGCTTCTACAACAACTACAGCACACTGCAGGGTGCGGACCGGATCATACCGGTGGATATGTACGTGGCCGGCTGCCCCCCGACTCCGGAGAATCTTCTCTATGCCCTGACCCTCATCCAGGCCAAGGTGGAGAAGGAGGGATTGGTGCCCGCGGCGGTGAGACATACCGGGCACGACGACGTCCGGAGTGACGTCCGGAACGAGTTCCGGAATGAGGTTCAGGGTTGAACCCGCATCTCGTCACAACCTCCAGCTGGGACGGGGCTGCGGCCCGGTCCGGGAACGGAACAGCATGAGCCAGAAGCTCGTCGAACGCCTGCAGCAGGAATTCGGATCGGCCATCCTGGGCACCGACAGCAGCCACGGCGACGAATCGGTGACCGTGGCGCCCGACCGCCTGCTGGATGTCCTGGGCCACCTGCGGGACCGGGAAGGCTGCGAACAATTGTCGGATGTGGTGGGGGTGGACTACCCCGACCGCAAGGAACGCTTCGATGTGGTGTACCTGTTGCGCTCGTGGTGCAACAACCACCGGGTGCAGGTCAAGGTGGGGGTGGCCGAGGACGCCGCCGTGCCCAGCGCCCACGGGATCTACCGCAGCGCGGACTGGGCGGAGCGCGAGGTCTACGACCTCTACGGAATTCCCTTCGCGGGACACCCGGACCTGCGGCGCATCCTCTGCCATCATGAGTTCGAGGGGCATGCCCTGCGCAAGGACTATCCCATCGAGCAGGGCCAGGAGTGTTCGCGTCCGGAGCACCTGTTCACCGACGAGGATATCGTTGCCGCCGCGGCCCGGGCCAACGCCATCGACAGTGATCCCCTCGGGCCCATGGACGAGGTTCATCCCTCTGATCTGCTGACGGTGAATCTGGGTCCCAGCCACCCGGCCATGCACGGTGCCCTCAGGGCTGAAGTCCTGCTGGACGGCGAGACCATCGTCGAGGCGCGGACGGAGATCGGTTACATCCATCGCTGCTTCGAGAAGGAGGCCGAGGATCACACCTGGGCCCAGGTCATGCCCTACACCGATCGCCTGAACTACTGCTCGGCCATGCTCAACAACTCCATCTACGCCATGGCGGTGGAGAAGCTCATCGGTGTCGAGGCCACACCCCGCACCCAGGCCATCCGGGTCATCGTCAGCGAGCTTTCGCGCATCATCGACCACCTGGTCTGCATCTGTGCCAACCTGGTGGACGTGGGCGCCCTGACCAACTACTGGTACCTCTACAATGTGCGCGAGAGCATTTACGAGACCCTCGAGAAGCTCTGTGGCTCGCGGTTGACCACCAACTACGCGCGCATCGGTGGCATGAGTCACGACCTCTATGATGGTTTCGCAGACGAGGTGAGAGTCAAGCTGGACGAAATGGTGGCGGGCAATACCGACGTCATGAAGCTGATCGCACGCAACAGGATTTTCCTGGACCGGACCGTGGGTGTGGGTGTCATCAGCCGCGAAGACGCCCTGAGTGCCGGCTACACCGGTCCCTGCCTGCGGGCCACCGGCCTGGCCCATGATCTGCGCAAACACGCTCCCTATTCGGGCTACGAGAACTACGAGTTCGATATCCCCACGGGCACCGACGGCGACACCCATGACCGCGTCATGGTTCGCATGGCGGAGATGGTGCAGAGCCGCTCCATCGTACTGCAGGCTCTCGAGACGTTGCCCGACGGGCCACTGAACATCGACAATCATGATGTGGTGCTGCCGCCGAAACAGCAGGTCTACGGCAGTATCGAAGGTGTGATGAACCAGTTCAAGCTGGTCTCCGAGGGTATTCCGGTACCGGCGGGCGAGGCCTACGGCTTCGGCGAGGGGGCCAATGGCGAGTTGGGATACTACTGCATCAGTGACGGCAGCGGACGCCCCTATCGCCTGAAGGTGAGGCCGCCCTGCTTCTCGATCTTTGCGTCCTATGCCTGGCTGGTAAGGGGGGGCATGATCCCGGACGCCATCGCCACCCTGGGCAGCCTGAACATCATTGCCGGCGAGCTGGACCGCTAGCCGCCGCCCGAAAGGTTTCGAGAACATGAGCCAACCGGTCGCCGACAACGCCTTCAGCCTTTCGGACGCGAGCCGGGCCCGCATCGAGGCCCTGGTGGAGCGCTACCCGACGAAGGCCAGTGCGCTGATGCCCTGCATCTGGACGATCCAGGACGAACTGGGCCATGTGCCTCCCGCCGGCATCGATTTCCTGGTGGGCAAACTGGAAATGACCCCGGCCCGGGTGCACGAGGTGCTCAGTTTCTACACCATGTTCCGTACCGAACCGCAGGCCGAGTACGTGCTGCAGGTCTGCCACAACATCAGCTGCCATATCATGGGTGCCAGGCCATTGATCGCCCACCTCGAGAAACGCCTGGGTATCCGGCTGGGTGAGACGACCCCCGACGGTCGTTTCGCCCTCGAGGGTGCGGAATGCCTGGGGGCCTGTGGACACGGACCCTGCCTGCAGCTGGGCAGGCACCTCTACGAATACCTGACGCCCGAGAAAGCCGACGATCTGCTGGAGAGCCTGAAGCGCGGCGAGATACCGCGGGCGGACACCGACCGGGAACTGGAGGACTGACGTGACCCCGAAGGAATTGCAGATCCTCTCGGCGCGCTTCGGCCGTGATAACGGACACAAGCTGGCTGTCTACGAGGCGGAGGGCGGCTACACGGCCCTGCGCATGGCGTTGTCGGGCATGCAACCGTCCGAGGTGCGCGAGGTGGTCAAGGACGCCGGTCTGCGGGGACGCGGCGGCGCCGGCTTTCCCACCGGTGTCAAGTGGGGCTTCGTGCCCGAGGGCGCCGATATGATCTATTTCATGGTCAACGCCGACGAGTCCGAGCCCGGCACCTTCAAGGACCGCTACCTGCTGGACTATGATCCGCACCAGACCATCGAAGGCACCATCATCAGCTGCTTCGCGGTGAATGCGCGGACCGCGTTCATCTACATACGCGGCGAATTCGGCTGGCTGGTGGACCGGGTGCAGAAGGCCGTGGACGAGGCCTACGCGGCTGGCTACCTGGGCCGCAACATCCTGGGCAGCGGCTACGACCTGGACATGATCGTGCACAAGGGCGCGGGCGCCTATATCTGTGGCGAGGAAACGGGCCTGATCAATTCCATCGAGGGCCGCAAGGGACAGCCCAGCATCAAGCCGCCCTTCCCGGCGGTGCAGGGTTTCCTCGACAAGCCGACCATCGTGAACAACGTGGAATCGGTGGCTTCGGTACCCTGGATACTCAACAACGGGGCGGCGGCGTACAAGGCCATCGGCACCGAGAAGTCCTGTGGCACCAAGCTGTTTTCGGTGAGTGGCCCGGTCAAGCGTCCCGGTGTCTACGAGATCCCGTTGGGTCTGTCCTTCCGCGAGTTCTTCCACGAGTGGCTGGGCGGCATGGCTGACGGCGAGGAACTGAAGGCGGTCATCGTGGGTGGCAGTTCGGTGCCGGTGCTGCCGGCGGCCGATATCATGAACTGCAACCTGGACTACGAGAGCCTGGGACAGGCCGGCACCATGCTGGGCTCCGGCGGGATGATCGTCATCCCCGAGCGCAGTGACATGGTCGAGCTGATCCAGGTGCTGATGCACTTCTACTATGACGAGTCATGCGGTCAGTGCACGCCCTGCCGCGAGGGAACCGGCTGGTTGTACCGGATCGTCAAGCGGTTGCGCGGCGGTGAGGGCTCGGCCAAGGACCTGGATCTTATCGAACACGTCTGTGGCGGCATGGCCGGGCTGACCATCTGTCCCCTGGCCGACGCCGCGGTCATGCCCATGCGCAGTTTCCTGGACAAGTTCCGCCCCGAATTCGAGGCCCTCATCCGCGAACCCGTCCCCGCCGTATCCAGCAGCCGCTGGCCGCGGGGCGAGCAGGAGTGACCGGCATGGCCAAGCTGACCATCGACGGCACCGAGATCGAGGTTCCCGACGGAACCCGGCTTTTCGATGCGTGCGCCGACGTGCGGGGCCAGGCCCTGCCTCATTTCTGCTACCACCCGGATCTGGCCATCGCCGGCGTCTGCCGCCTGTGCCAGGTCGAGGTGGAGGGTATGCCCAAGCTGACCATCGCCTGCAATACCATGGTCCGTGACGGCATGGTGGTGCATACGCGCAACGACAAGGTGCGGGCGGCGGCCAAGCAGATCCTGGAAATGCACCTCATCAACCACCCGGTTGACTGCCCCATCTGCGACCAGGCTGGGGAGTGCGGACTGCAGGACCAGTACATGATCTACGGTCTGTACGATGCCGAGGTCGAACAGGCGGACAAGGTCCACAAGGAAAAGGCCCAGGTCATCGGACCCCACGTGATCCTGGACAAGGAACGCTGCGTGCTTTGCAGCCGCTGCGTGCGCTTCTGCGCCGATGTCACCGGTACCGGCGAGATGGGTATCTTCAACCGCGGGGACCGGGCCGAGATCGGTGTGGCGCCGGGAGTGGAACTGGACAACAACTACAGCTTGAACACTGTGGACATCTGCCCGGTGGGCGCCCTGACCAGCCGCGACTTCCGCTTCGAGAAGCGGGTCTGGATGCTCAAGCCAACCGACGGCATCTGCCCCGGCTGTGCCACCGGTTGCAACGTGCGTATCGACCACGAGGCGGGTCGGGTCTACCGGCTCAAGCCGCGGCGCAACGACGCGGTCAACGGCGCCTGGATGTGCGACAAGGGTCGCATGCTCTACAAGGACGTCCACGACGAGCACCGCCTCGGCGCGCCACGTCTCGAAGGGGCGGACACGGACTGGGCCACGGCGGGACAGGCATTCGCCGCCAGGATGGCTGCCGGCCTGGGACTGGTGGTGGCCTCGCCCCACTGCAGCCTGGAGGAACTCCACCTGCTGAAACGCCTGGCCGAGGCCAAGGGCGCCGGCCTGGTAGCCGGTCCCGCCGAGGCGGACCGTGGCGACGGCGACAGCCTGCTGCTGGACGGAGACCGCGCCCCGAACCGGGCCGGGCTGGCCCTGCTGGGAATCGAAGAGTTGCCGGGTGCCGAACTGGCAAACCGGATTGCCTCGGCTGGCGCCACCGTGCTGGTGGCCGGGGGCGAGCCCGGTGACGTGGCAGTGGTGGGCGAAGCCCTGCGCGCCGCCGATACGGTTTTCCTGGGCACCCATGACCGTGCCACCGCCGGGGCGGCCCGGTTGGTGCTGCCCGGAGCGGCCTGGGCCGAGAAGGCAGGCATTTTCGTCAATCGACAGGGCCGGTTCCAGCGCTTTCTCCAGGCGGTGGTTCGTACCGGCCAGGCCCGCGACGACTGGCGGGTCCTGGGCGAGGTACTCTCCGGCCTGGACCAGCCCCACCCCGGCAGCCTGCGGGAGCTGCGTGGCGAGTTGGCGCAGGCCCTGGATCTGGAACACCTGGAACATCTGGACAATCTGCCCGCCGGCGGCCTGGTGCCCCGGGAAGCCGCGGGTCCCGCAGCCGGAGGAGACGCCTGATGGAGCTCGTGCTGGAAATCCTGGCCAAGTGCGTCTACATGATCGCGCTCATCATGATCATGGTGGTGGTGCTGATCTGGGCGGAACGCAAGGGAGCGGCCTTCATCCAGGACCGCACCGGCCCCAACCGGGCCGCCATCGGCGGTGTGCGCCTGGCCGGTCTGGTACATCCCATCGCGGATGTCCTGAAGCTGATGTTCAAGGAGGATATCGAGCCCACCCATCGGCACCGTGCCTTCTACAACCTGGCCCCGTGGATCGTCTTCAGCGTCGCTTTGACCACCTACGCCGTGATTCCCTTCGGTGACCACCTGACGGTGGCGGGACGGAAGGTGGGGCTGGTGGTGGCGGATCTCGACGTGGGCATTCTCTACGTACTGGCCGTGGCCAGCCTGGGTACCTACGGCGTGGTCATGGCGGGCTGGGCCGCCAACAACAAGTTCACCTTCCTCGGCGGCATCCGCGCCACGGCCCAGATGATCAGCTACGAGATCGTCATGGGTCTGGCCCTCATGGGCCTGATCATGGTCTTCTCGAGTCTGCGCCTGACGGACATGGTAGCGGGCCAGGGCGAGCTGCTCTGGGGCTTCCTGCCCAAATGGGGCGTGGTGGTGCAACCGCTGGGGTTCATCCTGTTCATCGTGGCGGTTTTCGCCGAGACCAACCGCAATCCTTTCGACCTGCCGGAGGGGGAGTCGGAGATCGTGGCGGGTTACCACCTGGAGTACAGCTCCATGAAGTTCGCCCTGTTCTTCATGGCCGAGTACGCACACATGGTCATCGGCGCCGCGCTTATCGCGACCCTCTACTTCGGCGGTTACCAGATCCCGTGGCTGCCGCGACCGGTAATCGAAGCCCACGCCGGTCTGCTGCTGACTATCAAACTGGTGGCGGTCGTGCTGGCCTCGGTGCTCATCGCGCTTCTTTTCCTGCGCCGCGTACAGCGCGAGAAGAACAAGTTCGGTGATGCCAGGGATCGTGAGCCGGTGCTGGGTGTGCTTTTCTGGCTGGCACTGGCCCTGGCGGCCGTCGGCGGTCTGGCGCTGCGGCCCTGGGCCATCGGCCCGGCGGGGGCGGACCTGGTGGCGACGTTTTTCCAGGTGGGCATGTTCGTGGCCAAACTGGTTTTCTTCGCCTGGCTGTTCATCTGGGTCCGCTGGACCCTGCCCCGGTTCCGCTACGACCAGCTGATGCACCTGGGCTGGAAGGTCATGCTCCCCCTGGGGCTGGCCAATATTGTCGTCACCGCGGTGGTGATGGCGCTCGTTTGACCGTACGCGGTCCCATGGGACCCATGACGTGGCCGGCGGCAGCCGGACGAAATATATGCTCGATGCGGGGAGTGTCATGAGCTTCGAAGGATTGCCCAAGGGCAGCGGTGACAAGAAACTCGGATTCCGCGACTCCATCTATCTGTGGGAGGTGGTCCGCGGACTGGGTGTAACCATCGGTCACCTCATTCACAACATCCTCCACACGGGGGAGATGCCCACGCGACAGTACCCGGAAGAGAAGCACGTCTACGGCGAACGCTTCCGGGGCCGTCACCGCCTCATGCAGCGCGAAGACGGCTCGCCGCGTTGCGTTGCCTGTCAGATGTGCTCGACCTACTGCCCGGCGGACTGCATAACCATCGTGGCGGCCGAGCACCCCGATCCGGCGATCGAGAAGTACCCCGCTTCCTTCGACATCGACCTGCTCCGGTGCGTCTACTGCGGCCTTTGCGAGGAAGCCTGCCCCTGCGATGCGATTCGCCTGGATACGGGCATCTACGAAATAGCGGCGGACAGCCGCGCCAGTTTCCTGGTGGGCAAGGAGTTCCTGCTGACCAACGACACCGACGGGACCCTGTGACCCGGGAGGGTTTGTTTTGACGATGGAAGGTTTCCTGTTCTGGTTCTGCGGTGGCCTGATGGTCCTGGGCGGACTGATGACCGTCCTGCAGCGCAACGCCGTGGTGTCAGCCGTCTGGCTGGTTTTCGCGTTCATCAACGCGGCCGGTATTTTTGCCGCGCTGGACGCGCCTTTCCTGGCCGTGATGCAGGTCCTGGTGTACGCCGGGGCCATCATGGTCCTTTTCCTGTTCGTGATCATGATGCTGCAGGAGCCGACCCTGGCGGACGAGCGCCGGTTGCTGCGACTGCCACTCTGGCCGGCGGTGGCTCTGCCGCCGGCGGCGGTGATCGTCCTGTTGGCGGGTTGGTTCCGTGAAAGCGGCACCAGCGGACTGGGCCCGGCCCCGGCAGCCGGCTTCGGCGGTCCCGAGCATATCGCCGGGTTGCTGCTGGGACGATACGTGCTGGCCTTCGAGTTGATATCCATCGTGCTGCTGGTCGCGATCATCGGCGCGTTGGCAGTGGGCAAGGACGAGAGGAAGCTGCCATGGAAGTGACACTTACCCATTACCTGGCCCTGGCGGGCGTGCTCTTTCTGACCGGCATGACCGGTTTCATCGTGCGCCGCAACGCGCTGATAATGCTCATGTGCATCGAGTTGATGCTGTGCGCGGTGAATATAGTGTTCGCAGCCTTCAGTCGTCTGCACGGCGACGCCGGCGGGCACATCTTCGTACTGATGAATTTCGCGGTCGCGGCTGCCGAAGCGGCCATCGGTCTGGCGATTCTGGTGGAGATCTTCCGCCGGCGCCGCACCGTCAATGTTGATGACCTCAAAGCCCTGATGGAGTAGCGCTGTGGAGAGCCACGTCAACGAAGTCCTGCTGCGCTGGATCGTGATCGTACCCCTGCTGGGTGCGGCGGTGAACGGACTGCTGAACCGTCGCCTGTCCCGGCGCCTGTCCGGTCTGCTGGCCTGTGCCGCGGTGGGTGTCAGTTTCGCCCTGTCGGTGGTGGTGTTCCTGAGACTGGTGGGCATGGAGGCGGAGCAGCGCCGGGTAACGGACACCCTGGCCACCTGGATGGCATTCGGGAATTTCCGGGTCGACCTGGCTTTCGCCATGGACCAGCTCAGTGCGGTGATGGCCCTGGTCGTTACCGGTGTGGGTTTCCTGATCCATGTCTACAGTCTGGGCTATATGGCCCACGACGAGGGCTTCAGCCGGTTCTTCACCTACATGAACCTGTTCATCTTCGCCATGATGACCCTGGTGCTGGGGGAGAACCTGCCCATGCTCTTCGTGGGCTGGGAAGGCGTGGGCCTTTGTTCCTACCTGCTGATCAGCTTCTGGTTCAACGACGAAGCCAACGCCGCGGCGGGCAAGAAGGCCTTCGTGGTGAACCGGATCGGCGACTTCGGCTTCCTGTTGGGCATGTTCCTCATCGGGACCACCCTGTTGCCCCACCTGCACGAGGGTGAGGGCTTGTATTCCTTCGCCACCCTGCAAAGCCACGCCGGTATCCTGGCGCCGGTGGCCACGGCCATCTGCCTGCTGCTCTTCGTGGGGGCCACCGGCAAGTCGGCCCAGATCCCGCTGTACATCTGGCTGCCCGACGCCATGGCCGGGCCCACGCCGGTGTCGGCCCTGATCCATGCCGCAACCATGGTCACCGCTGGTGTCTACATGGTGGTTCGCACGAACTTCCTGTTCGTTCTCTCGCCCACGGCCATGGCGGTGGTGGCGGCCGTCGGTGCCGTTACGGCCATCTTCGCCAGCACCATCGCCCTGACCCAGAACGATATCAAGAAGGTGTTGGCCTACTCCACCGTCAGCCAGCTGGGCTACATGATGCTGGCCTGCGGGGTGGGCGCCTTCGCCATGGGTATCTTCCATGTCATGACCCACGCCTTTTTCAAGGCCCTGCTGTTCCTGGGTTCCGGTTCGGTGATCCACGCCATGAGCAATGAGCAGGATATGCGGATCATGGGCGGTCTGAGATCGAAACTGCCCGTCACCTGGTGGACCTTCGCGGTGGGGACCCTGGCCCTGGCGGGCATCTTCCCGTTTGCCGGTTTCTTCTCCAAGGACGAGATCCTCTGGAAGACCTGGAGCAGCGGCAACACCGTGCTGTGGGTCATCGGGTTCGTGGCGGCGGGGCTGACGGCGTTCTACATGGCGCGTCTGATATCGCTGACCTTCTTCGGTCGCAACCGGGCCAGCGCCGAAGTCCAGAGCCACATCCACGAATCGCCGGCGACCATGACCGTGCCCCTGGTCGTCCTGGCAGTTCTGTCGCTGGTGGGCGGCTGGATCGGGATTCCCCACTTCATGGGGGGACTGGCCCACTTCGAGCAGTGGCTGGAGCCGGTATTCGCCGCGGCGGCAGGGTCTGGCGGCCACATCACGGAAGTGCATAGCGGGGTCGCGGCCATCGATGCCACCGCCCACGCGGTCCAGACCGGTCACGCCGGGGGTGCAGCGGTCCATGACACCACCATGGAGTGGGTCCTGGCCCTGGCCTCCCTGGCCTGGGGGCTACTGGGTCTGGTGCTGGGCTGGTTCGTCTACAACCGGCGACTGGGTGTGGCCGCGGCGGCCCGTGGCCTGGGGGGCGGTTTCTTCCACAAGGTGCTGGAGAACAAATACTACGTGGACGAGGCCTACGAGGGCACGTTCATCCGGCCCGGCTTCCGCTTCAGCCGCACCGTGCTCTGGAAGGGCGTGGATGCGGGACTCATCGATGGCCTGCTGGTAAACGGCACGGCCCTGGTAGTGGCGATCATCGCTTCGCTGCTGCGCCTGTTCCAGAACGGCATGGTCCGGTTCTATGCGTGGTCCATCACCATCGGCATGTCGGTTTTCGTACTCTACCTCGTTTTCTCCCGCTAGGAGGGCGTTGGTTTGTCGCTCATCACCGATCACATACTGACCTGGGTCACCTTTGTACCCGTATTGGGTGCCTTGGCGATCTGGACTGTCTTCCGTCGGGCCGCCGTGGCACGGGTCATGGCCCTGGCGGTAGCGCTGGTCGACTTCGTGCTCTCACTGCACTTGTGGTTCCATTACGAACCAGGCAGCGGCACCGACCAGTTCGTGGAGAACGTGGCCTGGCTCTTCAACGGCCGGATCAGTTATCACCTGGGCATGGATGGCATCAGCCTGGTGCTGGTCATGTTGACTACGTTGCTCGGCCCCCTGGTCATACTGTCCACCTGGAAGGCGGTGGACGATCGCGTGGCGGACTTCATGGGCTTCGTGTTGCTGCTGCAGGCGGCCATGTTGGGCACTTTCTTTGCCCGGGACATGCTGCTGTTCTACGTCTTCTGGGAAGCCATGCTCATCCCCATGTACTTCATAATCGGGATCTGGGGGGGCAAGCGCCGGATCTACGCCGCGGTGAAATTCTTCATCTTCACCATGGTCGGCTCGGTGTTCATGCTGGTGGGTATCCTCTACATGTATTTCCAGGCCGGCAGCATGGCGCTGGACGCCTTCCTGACGCTGGATCTGGCGCGGGACGTGCAACTGTGGCTGTTCGCGGCTTTCATTCTGGCCTTCGCCATCAAGGTGCCGGTTTTCCCGCTGCACACCTGGCTGCCAGATGCCCACGTCGAGGCGCCCACGGCGGGTAGCGTGATCCTGGCCGGCGTCCTGCTGAAGATGGGTACCTACGGCATGTTGCGCTTCGCTCTGCCACTCTTTCCCGCCGGTGTCGAGGCCTTTGCCCCGCTCATGAGTGTCCTGGCGGTGATCGGCATCATCTACGGTGCCCTGGTGGCCATGGTGCAACCGGATATCAAGAAACTGGTGGCCTACTCGTCGGTCAGTCACCTGGGTTTCGTGGTGTTGGGGCTGTTCAGTCTCGATGCGGTCGCGGTGGCGGGCAGTCTGTTCCAGATGCTGGCCCACGGTCTTTCCACCGGCGCGCTCTTCCTGCTGGTGGGCATCATCTACGAGCGGCGACACACCCGT
>QNDV01000034.1 GCA_003646045.1 bacterium | reverse complement strand
TCTCGCGCAAACTGATGCTGATCAGGTAGGATCCCCGGGCGGATCATCGCCCAGACGCCGGACCTCTTCCACCAGCTCCACTGCGAAGCGTGTCCGGACCGCCTCCTGCATGCGCCGAGCCAGGCGTGTGATCTGGACCGCTGTTGCACCGCCCGTATTGACGATGATGTTGGCGTGACCGGGAATACGGCGGCGCCACCTTCCCGCATCTCCTTGGCACCAACCTGTTCCAGAAGGGCGCCCGCGGCGCGACGGCGTTCTCCCGGCGCGGGGGGCGGCAGGTTGCGGAACCAGCTGCCGGCACTGGGTTGGTCCACCGGATGTTTGGCAAGGCGGTCCGCCAGGTGCAGGTCGCGCATTTTCCCTGCGGCATGAAGATCACTCCTGCCCAGTCGCAGGCGGGCTTCCAGGACCAGGTGGCCGGTTGCCCGCAGGTCGGTACCCCGATAGCGGAATCCGAAGGCTTCGGGGCCCAGGCGCTCGAGATTGCCGGCCGGGGTCAGGACCAGGGCCTCCTCCAGTAACTCGCCGATCTCGTGACCATAGCAACCGGCATTGCCCACCAGGGCGCCGCCCAGGGAACCGGGTATGCCCGATGCGAATTCCAGTCCGGTGAGCCCCGCGGCCAGGGTGCGGGTGATGAGATCGTCGAAATCCAGCCCGCAACCGGCGGTAACCCTGTCGCCCGCAACCCGGAAGTCCGTGGTGGCGACCCGCAGAATCAGTCCCCCATAACCCGCATCGGCGGCCAGGATGTTGCTGCCACCGCCCAGCACGGTATGGTCCAGACCATGGTGGTGGGCCAATTCCTGGAACCTGCGGGCATCATCGGCGTTACGCACCGGGCACAGCAGGGCCGCGGGTCCCCCCACACGCAGGGTCGTCAGTTCGCACAGCGGCACGTCGGCACGCACCAGGGCCCGCAATTCAGCTGGTACCAGATCAATCAGACGTTGGGTAGGCAAGAGTATTCCCTATCTCAAGGGCGGAACCACATCGGCGGCAAGCATCGGCCCGGAAAGGCGTTTCGTCAACCCGGGTTGGCAATCGTGCTGTTCGGGCGGTACATTCTGCCAGAGGCGGTCGAATGGGCGACCCGCCAAACCCACTGACGAGTAAGCGGTCATCGTGCGCGAAAAACGGGTTTTCCAAGGGGCTCTCATTGTCTCGCTGCTGCTGCACCTGGTGTTGGCAGCGGCGACATGGCGTATTCCCTTCGTGCCCCAGGTTGATCCCGCCCAGGCCGCGGAATATGGCGACGAAGTGGAATTGATCCTCCTGGACTCCGGGGAAACGGAATCCCCGCCGGCTGAGAGTGACCAACCCACGGCCTATACGGCCATTCCCGACCGGTTGGCCACGGAGGAGCCTCCGGAAGAGGCTGACTACCTGGCGCTGCACGACGCCCTGGCTGCCGACCGCAAGGACGGCGACAGTGATACGCCGTCTGCGGACGAGGAGTGGATCGCGCCCAAGGTGGAAATCCAGGAGGAACAGCTGGACGGTGCCGGGGGAGTGGCTTTTTCCCAGGCTCCCCTGCCCGAGCCCGAAGAAGCCACGGGCAGCCAGGAAGCCGGCGACGAGGGCAAGGAGCAGGAGAAATCCGAGACTGACGAACAGTCATCCCTGGGCGAATGGGCCCTGCCGGACGAGGAGCAGGAGGCCGGCGGCGAGACCACCGGTGACCAGGATGACGCCGAAGACACGGAGGAAAAGCCCGAACTGGAGGACTGGTGGGGCGGCAGCTCGCCCTCCATCCTGCGCGAGGGTGAGCAGGCGGCCGCGGGTGATCGCGGTTTCGAATTCGATCAGGCCGCCCGGGGTGATGTGGGGGTGGGGGTCGGCTTCGACGGCGACTTCAGCCTGAACACCTACGAGTGGGACTACGCGCCCTGGATGCGCCGCTTCGAGAACGAACTGCACCGCCACTGGAAGGCGCCGTATGCCTACCGCATAGGTGTCATCAGCGGTATGACCCTGATCAGGATCCAGGTGGACCGTGACGGAACACTGTCTTTACTCGAGGTTCTCGAGACCGATGGCCACGTCTCTCTGCACATCGCCTCCGAAGCGGCGCTCAAGGCCTTCGCGCCCTACTCGCCCCTGCCGGGACATTTTCCGGAGGAGAATCTTGTGATCACCCTGGCGCTGCACTATCCTGCGTGGCGGCGATGATTGCACATCGCGCCCCCTGTAATACCGAAAGGCTGCCTGACCCATGTGGGAAATGATACTGGCCGGACGCTACATGATGATACCCATTACCGCCGCCTCCCTCGTGGGACTGGCGGTGATCATCGAGCGCATGTATGTGCTGCGTCCCCACCGCATCATCGTCCCGGAGATCGTCGGAGTGGTGGAGACCATGTCGGCCAGTGATGATCTGAGTGTGGCCTACGCGACAGTCGAGCGTAAACCGGGTCCTTTCGCCAACATCGTCAAGGGCGGGCTGGACCACGCCAACAACGACTGGACCATCATCCGCGACGTACTGCAGGAGACGGGACGCCAGGAGGCCACGCGGTTGACCCGTCATCTGGGCATGCTGGAGACGGTGGCGGCCGTATCGCCGCTGTTGGGTCTGTTGGGCACGGTGCTGGGCATGATCCGGGTCTTCGCCACCATCAGCTCCGCCGGTCTTGGCAATCCGGAGACCCTTTCCGCGGGCATCAGCGAGGCCATGGTAACCACCGCGGCCGGGCTGATCATAGGTATCCCGGCCCTGGTGGCCTACAACTGGTTGAACGGCCGGGCCGACCGCATCATCTTCGAGTTGGAATTCTACTCGCTGAAGGTCCTGGATACCCTGCGACGACGGCAGCAGAAGCAGGCCCGGAGCTCATGAATTTCCGGGGAGAAAAAAAGGGGCGCGGTCTGATCCTGAACATCACGTCATTGATCGACGTCATGTTCCTGCTGCTCATATTCTTCATGGTGACCTCGTCGTTCAAGAACCAGCCGGCGGTGAACCTGGTGCTGCCCCGCTCGGCCACGGCCACCGAGACGGTCACTACCCCCACCATCCTCTATCTGACCAGCGAAGGCCGGACGTTCCTGAATGACGCCGAGTTTCCGCGCGATGGCCTGCTGCGCGCACTTGAACAGTTACATACCTCGACGGGTGAGGACCGCATGGTGCTGCGGGCGGACGAGCACGCTTCCCACGGAGACGTGGTGGAGTTGATCGACATGCTCAAGCAGAGCGGATTCACCCGTGTCAGCCTTTCGGCCCGGATGCCAGGTGGGCGCTGAACCAAGGAGCCTTGTTGCATGACACGTACCACGGTCATTCTTACTGCCCTGATGGTCTGCGCCCTGGTGTTCGCAGGTCTCCTGGCGGGCTGTACCAGTGACCTGCCCAACGAACTGGGTCACGATTTGGGTATCATCACCATGGATACGGTACTGGCTCCCCTGAGCATGGAAACCATCACCCAGTTCAGTGCCCTGGACGTGACCGATCCGGAGGTGCCCTATGGCTCGCTCCAGACCCTGTATCTGGGAACGCAGGGGGGGAACACCTCGTCCATGCTGGTAAATTTCGATTTTGGTGATGTCTTCAGTGACGAATTTCCCGAGGAACTTTTTACGTCGGAGAACATCCAGACGGTCAACTTCAGCCTGACCATGCTGGATTTTTACGGCAACAAGCGGTTCACGACTTCCGACGGCGATACCCTGGAAGTTATCGAGCCTGTGGGCATCCACTACTGGATATCCGTCCTCGATGCGCCTTTCGATACCACCTCCACGGCACCGGTGGCCATACCGCCCCACGGCCTGGCCATTTTCCAGGATCAGGAAGGCAACCGGGGCAAAGAACCACTCCTGCCCCTGGACAAGAACCTGTTCCTGCAATGGGTGGCCAGCGGTGAGATCATCGGTTTCCTGATCGAGGCCGGCCCGGGTTCGGATCCGGGCCTGGTGGGCTATGCCGCGCGGGAACTGACCTTCTACAGCCAGTTGGAGGCCATCGGCGCCGGTACGGTGGTCGCACCCGATTTCGTGGTTAATTTCGTGAGTGAGGAAGTCAACTACCAGATGCCGCCCATGGCGGACATATCGACTTTCCACGAATTGCGGACCGCACCCACTGACCCGGTCGATGGCATGATGTTCCGCACCGGGCTGCGCAGTTATCTGGCCCTTTTGTTCGACCTGTCCGACCTGCCGGCCAATTCCTACATCAACCGGGCGGCCCTGCGGGTCATGAGCGAGCCGGATTCCAGTTTCGGGACCCTGACCACCCTGCAGATCTCGGAGATGGATTCCCTGGATTTCACCAACCCGGCCACGTCCATGACGGTGGATGAGTTGGACCGGGCTCTTGAGCCCACCGCGACCCTCAGTTCGGTGGATCCCTACCAGGTGGAGATCATCGAGTTCAACGTCACGGACTATGTGCAGCGCCGGATCAACAACGTCTATACCGGGCGCCGGGGGCTGGCCATTACGGCGGACGAGGCCTTTTTCGGGGCGAACTTCGGTGTACCGCCGGATTTCTATTTCAACGTGTTCCGGCTATTCGGAACGAATGCCCCTGATTCCCTGCTTCCCCAGCTGAGGATCACCTATTCCTTGGTGGATGAAGTGAACGGAGGAACGCCATGATGCGCCTCCGGTGGCGGATGCTGCTCCCGATGGTTCAAGTGGTGTTGGTGGCTATTCCGGCGGCAGCGCAAACACCGTTTGTCATGCAGAATATTGGCCAGCGCGTTGAAACCGACGACGCCCGCATGGTGGCCCGAGGCTTCGGGATGACGGTGACCGATTCACTACACCCCGGCTTCAAGAACCTGGCCTCGTTGTCGAGCCTGCGGCATGTGGCCATCGCTTTCACGGTGTATGGCGAGAAAACAGAAAACACCAGTCTGGACGCCGACCGCGAACTCTACCGCACCTTCACCCCCGAGATTCGCGTGGGTCTCCCGGTGATCAAGAACCGCCTGGCCTTGACTGCGGGTTTTTCGGTATTTCGCTCCTCGCATTACGACACGGAGAAGGACGCCGCGTGGACCGTATGGGACGACGAGGTCACCGGCGTCGAGCAGTATTCCCGGGAAGGGTCCCTGTTCAACGTGCCGCTGGGCGTGGCTCTGCGCCTGCCCCTGGGATTTTCGGTGTCCGGAGCGACGAATATCGTGGGCGGCACCTTGACCGAGGCCACCGCCAACTGGTACTTCGAACCGAGCTCGGGCCGCAACTTCATCTACCAGCCGTCGTCGCGCAAGGATGAGGAACGGTACTCTGGCACGTCCTATACCCTGGGCGGGATCTGGTCCCCGGGCAAGGGTCGGCTGAGGGTCGGGGCTTCATGGAGTCCGGCCCACGACATCGACGTTGAGCGTACGGTGGAATTGCAGGGTGTGGCCCAGCGCGGGCGAACCGAGTATGTCATGCATATGCCCGAGGAATACCGGGCCGGTGCCCAGCTGCGACTGTTCGGTCGCTGGACCGTGGGTGGTGACGCCAGATACCAGGACTTCCGCGAGTTCACGGGACTGGTCACGTCGGAACGGAACTGGGACTCGAACATGGACCAGGAGTACGAATACACCGTTGGCCTGGAACGTACCCGCGCCAACGAGCGGCGTCGGGGTTGGTCGAATCTGCCCCTGCGTATGTCGGTGGCGTACCGGCGCTGGGGCTATGCCATCGGGGGCGCACCCATCGATCAGCGCACAATGAGCGTCGGGACCGGTTTCCCCTTCGGACACGACCTGGGGCAGTTGGATCTCGCCCTTTCCTGGGGCAAAATCGGCGAATTGGCAAAGAACGGCTACGAGAGCGATGTCTGGCGATTGACCGTATCGGTCATCGGCCTGGAAAAATGGTGGTAGCGAAAAGGCGGTAGTGACGATGAATCGATCGACCGGATGGGTGGGCGGAAGCTGGTTGCTGGCAGCAGTGGTCACCCTGGTGGCGCTGGGCGGTTGCCGGGAAAGTGATCCGGAAAGTGAGCTGGACCGCTTCGTCGACCGTACCGGTAACCTGGATGCCGAGGTACTGGTCGATACCCTGTGGACAGCCATCAACGAGGGCCCGCCCAACTCGGTGTTTGCGAGCTTCCTCATGGGCAATCACTACTACCGGGCGGCGGGTGACAGCGCCGGCCGGGCGGGCTGGCAGGATCAGGGCGTCGGTGCCCTCCTGGACAGCGCCGAAGTCCATTTCGACCGGGCCGCGACCCAGGACACCACTTTCATCGAGGCCGTCGTCAACCTGGGTTCGGTGTGGGACGATCGCGCCGAAATGACCACCGGTCGTGATGAACGGATCGCGGCCCAGAACACGGCGGAACAGTATTACCTCAGGGCCCTGGACCTGGATCCCTCCGACCAGAAGGCCCGTTGCAACCTGGGCGGTCTGTACCTGCGGCAGCGCAGGACCGAAGACGCCCTCGGTGCGTTCCAGGCCGCCCTGGAACACGATCCGGAAAGTTCCCTGGCCCACTACAACCTGGCCATCATGTTCGCCGAGGCGAAGATCTATCGTGAGGCACTGCGCGAATGGGAACTGGCGGTGAAATATGATCCGGACGGTGACATCGGCGACCGGTCCCGGGACAATGTGCGCATCGTGACCGAGTTGATGAACGCCCCGGCGGCGGGGCCGCCGACCCGGTGACTTTCCCCCTGGACATCCCGGACTCCCTGCGGCGCCGCCTGCCGCCGGGCACGGGGGTCCTGCTGGGACTCAGCGGTGGCGTGGACAGCGCCGTCAGCCTGGCCCTGCTGCGTGCCCTGGACTGCGACGTCCAATGCGTCACCTTCAAGAATTTCTGTCATGGCGACGACACTCCCGATACCACGGATAAATCCTGCTGTTCTCTCGAGGCCATCGAGGAGGCCCGCCGCCTGGCCAGGAGCCATGGCGCCAACCACTGGGTGGGCGATGTGGAGGAGTCGTTCCGTTCGGCTGTGATCGAGCCCTTCGTGGCCGACTACGCCGCTGCCCGCACGCCTAATCCCTGTCTGGACTGCAACGGCACCGTGCGCTTTCCCGAATTGGCACGACTCGCCCGTCGCCAGGGCTGCACGCTGGCGGCCACCGGGCACTATGCGCGCATCGGCTTCACCGGCACGGAGGCGCGTCTCCTGCGGGGGTATGATCCGACCAAGGACCAGTCCTACTTCCTGCATCGCGTCCCGCGGGAGTTGTTATCGGGACTGGTTTTCCCCCTGGGCTCGTTCACCAAGGACGAGGTGCGGCAGGCAGCCGGTCGCTTGGGGCTGTCCGTGGCCGACAAGAGCGACAGCCAGGAGATCTGTTTCGTGCCCGACGGTGATCGCAGCTTCCTGTTCGATGACGGGGCCTGTACGACTCCCGGCGAGATTGTCGATGCGTCCGGTCGTGTGTTGGGGAGGCACCGCGGCCTGATCCACTACACCGTCGGACAACGGCGGGGACTGGGGGTCGCGGCACCGCGCCCCCTCTATGTCGTCGCCCTGGATCCCGGGAGGAACCGCCTGCTGGTGGGGCCCCGCTCGGCGGTAGCCACCACGGGCCTGGCGGCCGATGATTTCGTTCATTTGGTGGACGGCCTGGAGGACCAGGGCAGCACCTGGTGCGGGCAGCCGGTGATCGCCCGTATCCGCCATCGGCACGACGGAGCCCTGGTGTCCGGTTGGAGGCGCCGCGGCGACATCTGGGAAATCGAGTTGGCCGAACCCGTCGAGGGAGGTGCGCCGGGGCAGGGACTGGTGCTCTACGGCGGGCCGGGCGCAGAGACAGTGCTGGGGGGTGGGCGCATCACCAGTGTCCTCCGGGAAGGAACGGCCTCATGAGGAGCAGGATACCGAGATATGTGGTCGTTCCGGCAGTGATTGTGGTTCTGCTGCTGCTGTTTGTTGTCATGGCTATTCCGGCCCTGCTTTCCGGTGACGGTGTGCGGCAAATGCTTGTGCAGCAGGTGTCCGATGCCACCGGCGCCACGGTGGAACTGGGAGAGGCCTCGGTGCGGGTCCTGCCCCATCTGGCCGTACACCTGGGGCAAGGGCATATAGCCGGGACCGGTGCCGCCCTGACCGAGCATCAGGGCAGCGATTTCGACCTGGTGGCCTACGAGGCCGCCATCGAGGTAGTGGAAGTGCGTGTGGCGCTGTGGCCGTTGTTGAGCCGTCGGATCAAAGTGCTGGGTGTGGAGGTGGTGCTGGAGCATCTGTCCGTGACCCTGCCACAGGACCGGTTGCTGGTGGAGCAGGCGGTACTGACGGTACGAGATCTGCGTCTGGGTGTGCCTGGACAGAACGAACCCGCCGCAACTGGTGGACCGCGGCCTCCGGGGGAACTGATCCCCGGGGATTTGTATTGTCGCGGGGATCTGTCGGTGTCCCGCCTCACGGTACACGGAACCCGCTATGTGGACCTGCGAGCGGAAATGGAACTGGACGGTCCACTCCTGACGGTTGATCCCGTGCGCATCGGTCTGGCGGGAGGTGAGATCACCGGCACTTTCGTCATCGACTGGATGCGTGATCCCTGGGGCGAGCTGGATTTCTCCTTTGCCACCACCGGTGTACCTGCTGCCGCCCTGCTTGCGCCCTGGGCGCCCGACCTGGGGAACAAGCTCGAAACGGTGCTTGTGGGCGAAGGCAGCGGACAGTGCAGCCTGAGGGACCAGGCCACAACCATGGCCACGTTGGACGTGACCGGGCAGGCCGGAGCGGGCGAGGGAGTGTTGCACGCCGCCGACTGGCTGCGGGAAGTCCGCCCGTATCTGGGCCAACGCCAGGATCTGGTGGAGGTGCGATTCCGGGAACTTGTCCATGCCTTTCGGGTCGAAAACGGTCGCTATCTGGTACAGGATCTTTTTATTGATGGTATCGACACCCAGTGGCGTGGCGAGGGCTGGGTGGGGCTGGACGGCACCATCGACCTGAGACTGGGTGCGCGGCTGCCTGCCGGTTTCACGCCCGATCTGGGCCGCTGGAGCTTCATGGCCGACGCCCTGCGCGATCAACAGGGGCGGGTGAACCTGGATTTGCATCTCACAGGCCTCTCGCGGCAACCCGCGGTAGCGGTTGACCTGACGCAACTCAAGGAGGCGGCGCGGGATAACGCCGGCGAAGTCCTCAGGGAGGGGCTTAGTGGTCTCCTTGACAAATGGCGGGACAGGTAGTACCGTGCCTTCCCGCTGACGGCGTTGCGCCCGGTCCGAGGGCCGGTGGCGCCGGGTGCCGTGGGGCAGGGCCTACAAAACGGGATGCCGGGACAATTAGGGTCAACGGAAGCCAGCGGGATTGCCGGAGGGCTAGTCCTAATTGGTAAGGCAGCGGTCTTGAAAACCGCCGGGTGAAAGCCCATGGGGGTTCGAGTCCCCCGCCCTCCGCCAGATGATCCGGAGAGGTGGCCGAGTGGCTGAAGGCGCACGCCTGCTAAGCGTGTGTGGGGAAACTCACCGAGGGTTCGAATCCCTCCCTCTCCGCCAGAAACGGACGAATAAGGTGCGCCCATAGCTCAACTGGATAGAGCGTCTGGCTACGGACCAGGAGGCTGGGGGTTCGAATCCTCCTGGGCGTACCACTCCTAAAATGCGTAAGCACAAGGAGATGCGGCCCCGCTGATTGATCGGCGGGGCCGCTTCGTATTTGGGCTGGTGCGTCTACTGACTCTTCACAGCATCTCCCAGCGACGTTTGTAGCACACATTCGAGATGTCGAAAAAGGCAGGCAGGTCCACAACTCCGGATGTGGTACTATCGGTGGAGGCAGGTCAGCAACACGTTATCAAGCAAGGAGGAACAGATATGGGTGACAAGGGAAGTAAAGACAAGGGCAAGAGGGAACAGCAGAAAACGGCCCAGCATACTGCCAAGGAAAAACGAAAAATGAAAAAGGAAAAGAAGAACAAGTAAATTACCGCAGCTGACCGGTTGTTTTCCGCCGGCAACGCTTGGACCGTTTCAATCTCTAGGTTGAACAAATCCGCTTGCTGAAAGCAAAAGAGCGCGCAGCGTCGTCCATCTCGATGAAGCCGAAGCCTCGGGGACGACCCGTCTCGCGGTCGTTGATCAGTGCGACCGAGTGCATGTCGCCATGGGTGCCGAACAGCTCGCGGATCTCGTCTTCGGTCGCGGTGAACGGAAGGTTGCCAATGTACAGTTTCTTCAAGGTCTTTTTTCCAAGTGCCGGCATTCCGGCTTAACCAAGCGGTCCGGATCGCCGGCAGGATCTCGAAGTATTCGCTGTAAATTGTTGTCAAACTGCCCGGATAAGCCGCACATACCCTCTTTCCGTGCAAACCATGGGTAAAGACCCCCGTATTGATTGCCGACAAGGCGAGTGGTAGAGTCTTCATGATGAACAGTTCCGCGGCAATCCGGCGCGGAATTCATCAGCAGGGGGGTGTGTATGCAAACGTACGGTGGACGATCCCTGTTGGTGGGAGTACTTGTCACCGTGCTTCTCGCCGCTTGCCCGAGGGTATGCGCGGCGGATGCGCAGACCCTTGAATCTGACCACACCGATGGTACAGCCCGGCAAATTGCCGCCCTCGACTTCGATCAGTTGCTGGATATGAAGGTGACCCTGGCTTCGCGCACACCGGAAAAGTGGTTCGACAGCGCCAGTGCCATGTATGTCATCACCCGCGAGGACATCCGGCGCTCGGGCCTGAACCTGATGCCCGAATTGCTGCGCTTGGCACCCGGCGTGCACGTGGCCCACCTGGACGCCAACAAATGGAAAATCTCCATTCGCGGTTTCAACGAGAGATTCTCCTCCAAGCTGCTTGTGCTCATTGACGGCCGCATCGTCTACACGCCCCTGTTCTCGGGGGTCTATTGGGATATCCAGGACCCGCCAGTGGAGGACATCGATCGCATCGAGGTAGTGCGCGGGCCCGGCGGTGCCCTCTGGGGATCGAATGCCGTCAACGGCATCATCAACGTTGTCACGCGCAGTGCGGCGGCCACCCGCGGAGCCCTGGTCAGCGCCACAGCGGGCAGTGGAGCCACCAACTATCGCCTGCTGGGCCGCTACGGTTTCGGCAGTGAAGATTTCAACCTGCGCGTACACGGCAAGTACCACGACTACGATCCCGCCGCATTTCCCCACGATGGTCGTCCCGATCTGGGTGACTTCTATGCGCCGGGCGACGAGGCCCAGGACGGGTGGCACCAGGCGGACGTGGGAGTGCGCGGCGACTGGCAGGCCGGGGATCGCGACCGGGTCAGCTTCTTCGGTACCTGGCACGACGGCCAGTTCGGCCAGACGCGGGTGGCAGGTTCCCTGGGCGTGCGGGATACAGTCGAGGTTTCGGGGCTCTACGGTGGAGCAGTGTGGCAACGAACCCTGTCCGCCGATTCCGATCTGGCTCTGCATCTCTTCTACGACCACACCGAGCGTGGTGACGGCGGCCTGTGGGAGAAACGCGACACCTACACCGCCGACTTTCAGCACCGCTTTCGCCTCGCCAGTCACGAGGTGTTGTGGGGCGGGGAGTACCGCACTACGCGGGACGAGACCCAGCGGCGCAGTACGGTGTTCTTTGATCCTGCCCGGCGTACCCTGAACCGGGGAGCGTTCTTCGTACAGGACCGCATCGACCTGGGCGAACAGGCGGCGTGGGCCTTGACGCTGGGCTCCAAGTTCGAAGTCAACAACCTTACGGATTTCGAGTACCAGCCCAGCGTGCGTCTGGCCTGGACGCCGTCCCCGGCGGCGACCTGGTGGGCCGCCGTATCGCGGGCCGTGCGCACACCGTCGCGGGCCAACAGCGACCTGAAGATCGAGCCGATACCGGGCATGGTTGTGCCCTTGGGCAATCCGGATCTGGAATCCGAGCGGGTGATGGCCTACGAACTGGGTGTCCGTCAAGCCGTGTCGGGACTCGTCTGGGTCGATGTCGCGGCATTCTTCAACGACTACGATCGGTTGATCGACGGCGACACCAACGCCGGTGCGGCGGAAATGGCCGGCGGCGAAATCACTACGCGTGCCGAGATTACTCATCGTTGGACACTGGCGGCCGGCTATTCGTACATCCACCAGCGCAACAGCGTGCACGTCAGTTTCAACGGTGATCCGGTGCGACATCTGGCCAACCTGCGGTCCTACTACGATCTGCCGGCGA
>QNDV01000033.1 GCA_003646045.1 bacterium | reverse complement strand
CAACAGGGTGACCTCCGGTGGTGCCTGCGGATCACGGGCCAGGCGCTCGACCTCTTCCTTGAAGACACCGTGATCCCCCACCCGGTACGGCCCCTCCAGCAGGGCGGTACGCAGGAGGTGATAGTTGTAGGAAAAAGCCATCAGCTCGGCGCCCGCCTCCGCCGCCGCGGCCTCCTGTCGGTCCAGGGCCAGAAGTGCCAGGGCCCGCTGGCGCGCCAGCAGGCGAGGCTCCCCCAGCACCGGACGCAGTGAATCCACCAGGGCCGCCGCGATGAAGGGATGACCACCGCCGAGAAAGAGCTCCACCGACACCACCGCCGCGCTGCGACGGTTGGGGGAATGGACCAGGAAACTATCGGCGGCTGCCCGGGCCGCATCCGGTTCCCCCAGGGCCAGGCGAGACTCCATGAGGTCGCGCCAGAGACCGGTCGCGCGCGGATTGCGGACCAATGCCTCCTCGATCAGACGGGCGGCCGTAGCGTGATCACCACGCAGGCGGGCCACCTTGATCCGCCTTGGCAGCAGGTCACGTTCCAACTGGCTGTGGACCGACAGCTCCTTCAGAACCGTTTCGGCGCGCCCCACGCTGCCCACGCTGATCAGGCGATCCAGCTCCAGCAGGCGGCGGCGCAGGTCCAGATCCCCGGGGCGGGGCATGCCGGGATGGTTGCGGTCGGGCATGGGCAGGGTGCGGGGACGCGGCTGAACCGGGTCCTGGGCGTCGGCAACCCGGGCCAGCCCCACGGACAGCATCAGTACCGCCAGAACCAGACTGCGCAGAATCATGGCAGGTCCTCCTCGCCGCCGACCGGTCCCGGCTGCAACGAATCCAGGGCCGCATAGTAGCGCCGCACCAGTTCGCGATAGGCCAGCGGTGCCCTTTCCAGGGACTCGTAGCGCAAGGCATCGCGTCTGGACTCTCTCCCGGCGTCGGGGCCCACCGGACCGGTCTGCCGACCGTAGAGTGCAGTTGCCCGCCGGCTCTCGCGGCGGCGCGAATAGTCGCGGCGGCGGACGGAATTACGCGCATCGAGCATCCGGCCCAGAATACGTTCCTGTCGGGCGAGGACCTCGTCGTTGGCCAAACCGCTGTCCAGGTCACCCGCCACTGTCTCCATGTCCCGGGCCAGGGCGCCCAGATCGCCCAGCAACCGTTCGCCTTCGGGCTGGATCCGCTCATCCTCGGCCACTTCGCGCATATGTTCCGCCATACGGGCCTGCTGCTCGCCCAGACGCTCCATGCCGGCGCGCAGTTCCTGGCTCATACCCCGGTCGGCGAGCATGCGGCGCAACTCGTCGGTGGCGCCGTTGAGTTCGGCCTGCTGCCTCACCATTTCCTGCAGTTGTTCGGCGGCCGACTGGGGTGTGGATGACCCCTGGCCGCTGGATCCCGAGACCATTTGCGCTTCGGTCAGCAAACCGATGACGATGCGGTTGACGTTGGCCAGACTGCGCCGGCTATAGGAGCGCGCAGCGGGGGCACGGTTCTCTTCGAAGGAGCGGACAGCCTGGCCCATTTCCTCGATGAGCCCGTCGAGCTTCTTGAGTTGCTTCTGGATACGCATGGGCGAATCGGTGGTCACACCCGCCAGTTCGTCGCGTACCTGCACGGCTGCTTTCTGCAGTCGATGCTGATCGCGGGTCAACCCCAGGGTCCGCACTTCGCGCAACTCGAGGGGCACCTTGTCCGCTACCACTTCCTGCCGGCCGGACACCTCCAGCAGATCCGCGGCCAGCCCCCGCAGGGAACGGGCCTGGTTCATCTGCAGGGCCATCTGCATGGCCTCCTGGCTCTCGAGCATGACGTGGTAGAGAGCACCCAGATCACGCATGGCCTGCTCCTGCATCTGGGCCGCCTGCTGGGGATCCATCTGCTCCAACTGTGCGGCTGCTTCCTGCATGTCGCCCTGGGCCAGTTGTTGTTCCAATTGCTCGAGGGCTTCCTCCAGCGCCTCACGCTGGGCCTCCTCGCCGGGTTCCTGGTCGCCCGCTTCGGCGCGTTCGCGCATCTCTTCGAGGGCCTTTTCCAGTCGTTCGCTCAATTTCTCCAGTTCCTGTGCCAGGGCTTCCTGGCGGCGCGCCAGTTCCTGTGGGTCCGCTTCGGAAGCTTGGGCAGGTTCGTCCCCCGGGGGCTGCGTCTCTTCACCGGGAGACTCCCCGTCCGCCGCGGCCATGTCCCGCGGCTCCTCGTCCGCGGCATCCCCTTCCCGCTCCCCCTCGGTAGCGGAATCCTGCTCGGCCAACTCCCGGCTCAGATCCGCCAGTTCCTGCTGCTTGCGCAACACCTGTTCCAGCAGGGCGGTCATGCCTTCCATATCCTGCTGCCGCTCCATGCGCGCCAGCATGTCCAGGGCCGCATCCAACCTGCGTGCCATCTCCTGCTGATCACGGGAGGCCTCACGCAGGGCCCGGCTTACTTCCGCGGCGTCGGGCCGGTCCGAGTCCTGCTCGAAACGATTCACCAGATCGGACAGGCGGTCGCTGTTCTCCTGCTGCAGCAGCCCGCCGACCTCTTCGGAGCGACGCAGCTGGCGCTCGGAAGTCAATTCGCTCTGGGCCAGGTTCTCCAGTTCCTGCGCGAGTTCGTCGGCCACCCGCGACAGTTCCTCCTGCAACCGGGACCGACGGCGCAGGGCATCCTCCATCTCCTGCTGCCGGCCCCAGTCCGGCACCGGATTCTTCATCAGTTCGCGCGTGAGACGTTCCAGGTCCTCGCCCAACTCGCGACCGCGCCGCTGCATCTCCGCCAGTTCATCCTGGCGGGCTTCGCCACTCTCCTCCTGCTGGGCAAGCAGGTCGCTGGCCGAAGGCGCCAGGAAGCGCAGCACCCTTGAACGTCCCGTCCCCGGAGGTCCAGGTCGGCGGTTGTCACGGGCCACCAGGGCCATCTCCAGCACGTCCCCCGCCACCAGGTGCAGGTCGCCCAGTTGCAGTTCCAGCGCCAGACGACGCTGTAGGGGTGGGTCGTCCCCCGCCACCGCCAGCATTCGCCACCGGAAACCGGCGACGTCCAGGTCGGCACGGATCCAGGTGCCCGCCATTTCGTCCAGCAGGGGCACTCTTTGCCAGGGCGCGGAACCGGTCTCCCGTTTGCCGCGGATCCTCAATTCCAGAGCCAGGTCCGCCACCCCGTAGTCGTCGTCGGCGGCCGCCTGCAAATCCAACGTCCCCCCCAGCGGTAACAAGCCGTCGTCGTGGGGACGTGTCAGTTCGGCCACCGGGGATTCATCCGCCGCTGCGGAAATCCGGTATCGCAATGGCGAAGCGTTGGTCAGCTTCCAGGCATCCACCACATGGAGGCGGAAGACGCGGGACCGATCAGCAGTGAAACTACCCGTCACATGTGTCGAATCCGCGGCCAGCACGAGGGTATCGCCAGTGGAATCCACCATGAAGGCTCGCACCACGGCGTGGCTCGTACGCCCTCGCAGACTCACGCGACTACCCGTCGGTACCTCCAGCCAGCCCGGCAATTCGGCCACATCCTGGGCCGCGATCCTCGTGTAGGCCGGCGGCTCCACCCGTGCCGACACCGCCGCCAGCAGGGGCCGTTCGCGCACTTCGAGGTGGCGCACCGGAGAAACCATGGCGCGGCGCCGGAACCGCCAGTCCAGATCGTCACGCACCCCGAGCACCCGGGCCTGCCAAGTGCGCCCCGCCGACCGGGTCGACGGGCGGACCAGGCTGGTGGAAATCCGCTGCCACAGGCCCGTGCCCAGACGCACTTCGCACACCGCCGCATCATCACCGTCCGCCAGATCGATGGCCTGCAGGGTTACCGTATCACCTGCCACCGCGAAGGGCCCCGTGGCCAGGCCGTAGATGCCGCCGGTCGGTGGCGCGGGCGGTCCCTGCCAGGGGGTGGCCAAGCGGCCTGCTCCCCGACGCAGCTCACCGCCGGACAGGGTCCCCAGCACGCCGGTCGCAGCCAGTACCAACGCCATGGCCAACACCAGGGGACGGCGGTCCGGCAGGGGTACGACAGTGTCGGCATCGAGACCGGAGAGAATTTCCAGGGCCCGGCGCCTGAGACGTTCCAGCAGAACCACCGCCGCCGTGCCTCGCTCCTGCCAAAGAGTTGATCGACGCAGGGATTCCTCGGCTGCCACCAGCACATTGGCGTGGTTCCCCGTGCGCTCCAGCCGCTCGACCAGATCGCTATGGCGGCGCAGTTCATCCAGGGGCAACACCAGGAAACGGATGGCCAGCAGGGTCAGGAACGCGCCCAGTGACAAGGCCAGGCCCCACAGTGACCAGGTCGCAGGCCAGACGGATCCGCCCGCGGTCCAGGCGGCGGCCAGCAGGGCCGCCCCTCCCACCGTGCCCAGGGTCGCCAGGCCATGCCCCCACAAGCGCCGACGCGAGCGGCCGAGCAGGCCGTCCAGGTAGCGGGCAAGAGTGGAAGTACCTCGTGTCATATGGTCGATTTCCTAGGGTCGGGTCAGGGCGTACATGAGGATGTTGACGGCCATGCGCGCCGCCGCCTCGCGGGCCTCCGGCGAATCGCCGTGGACTTCGGGATCTTCCAGGCCGTCACCGATATCCGACGACCAGGTGTAGAGGATCAACAGGCGTCCGTTTCGACTTACGCCATAGGCTTGGGCAGGTTCCCCGTCGTGATGGTGTATCTTGGGCAGACCCGGCAACCGGTACCAGGATCTGAACAGGGGATGATCCGCCCCCAACGGCACCAGCTTCTCGTCGGGATAAAGACGGGCCACGAGCTGCCGGAACGACGGGTCCAGTCCGTAGTTGTCATCCGCATAGAGGAACCCCCCCGCATCCAGGTAGCGCCGCAATTCGGCCACCGCCGGGTCCGCCAGGGCGATGCGGCCGTGGCCGCTCACATAGAGGAACGGATAGCGGTAGAGGTCCTCGCTGTCCAGGGTCACCACCGCTTCCCGCTCGGCCGTGGCAATGCCCGTGCGCTCGCGGAAGAGCTCGAGCCAGTTGGGTAGGCTGCTCGGGTCGCAGTACCAGTCGCCACCGCCTTCGTACTGCAGGCGGGCCACGCGCACTTCGGTTCCCGGCGGGGCCGCGTGTCCCGCACCGGCCATGACACCCATCAGGAGAATCACGCTGGTGCATGCTGTGAGTATGATCTTCAGATCTGTTCTCAAGGTGTCTTCCCCGCCGAGTCCGGCCCCTGTCCCGCGCGTTGCAGCGTAAGTCGGGCAATGGCCCCCCGGCCATCCTCGCGGTTGGTCAGGGAGATGCGACCGCCCATGCGATCAGTCAGATTGCGACAAATAGCCAGGCCCAGGCCCGTGCCCTTGCTCTTGGTGGAAAAATACGGGTCAAAGAGGCGACCAGCTACCTCTTCGGGAATTCCAGAGCCCTCGTCACGCCATATGAGTTGCACTGTTTCGTGGTCGTACTCCCAGTCCACCTCGATCTGCGCCCGCAGCCCCGCCGGAGCGGCGTCCAGGGAATTCTGCATGAGATTGCCGAGAATCTTGCGCAACGAATCCAGGTCCCCCAGCACCGGCGGCAGGGCGGCATCGGCCACCTTGACCACCGGAGCACTATGGCCGGCACCGGCATATCCGGCCACCGTTTCATCCACCAGATGGCGCAGATCAAGGGGTTCGGTGCCCAGATCACCGGGGCGCCCCAACAGGCTGAATTCGCCGGCTATGCGCCGCAACAGCTCAACCTGGGTCAGGATGCGGGTAATGGCGTCATCCATGATGGAATCCAGGCGCGGGTGCTTGTCCCGCCAGGCCTGTTGCAGCAGCTGGGCCGAGAGCTGGATGGGCGTCAGGGGGTTCTTGATCTCGTGAGCCACCTGCCGGGACAGTTCGGCATTGATGGCCAGGCGCTGGTTCTCCAGGTACTCGGTGACATCCTCGAACACCAGCATGGTGTCTGCACGACCATCGGGCAGATCCAATGGTGCCATGGCTCCGCGCAGGGTCCGCGTGCCGTCGGGACTCGTCAGGTCGGCACCCTGGCGGACACGCTCCTTAGGCACGGCCCGCAACCGGGTCAGCAGTACGGAGGCGGCTTCCTCTTCCGGCAGCGCCGGCTGGAAATCGGCCAGCACCTGCCGTCCCGTGGGGTTGAGAGCGACCACCAGACCCTGGCCATCGAAGACGGCCACACCCACGGTCACCCGATCCAGTACCGCACTGAGGAACCGTTCCCGCGCCTCGAGACGTTCCCGGGCATTCTGCAGGTCGTCACGCATGGATGCGAAAGCGCCGGTCAACTGCCCCACCTCGTCCCGCCCGGCCTCCGGCAACGGCGCCGCGTAGTCACCCCGGGCCAGGGAAGCCGTGGCGGACATGAGCAGCCGCAGCGGACGGAAGATATTCCAGGACATGAGTACCGCCAGCAGCAACGCCCCCAGCAGGACCAGGTTCACCAGTCCCGCCAGGAAGAGAGCCGTGGTCCGCCGCTGTTGCGCAAAAAGTCGGGCCCGGTCGGGGAAACCGACTTCCAGCACTCCCGGCAGATCACGCAGCCCCAGCCCACCGTCAGGCCCGCGGGCAAACACGGGCAGTGGCTGACAACCCGTGGGCGCAAAAGGCCGCTCCCGGGCTCCATAGACCATGGCTCCCGCCGGGTGGACCGTGATCTGGGCCATGAGATCCGGTGGCGCCAGCAGGGGCGTGGTACCGGCAAAGGCGCCGCCCGGATCACTGGCCAGGGCCGGCCTTCCATCCAGACGCAGGGTCACATCACCCCGCACCAGGTCCGCCAGGCTACGCAGCAGACCACTGTCGAGGCGTTGCCGATAGAAAAAGAAGCCGCCGGACCGGCCCGGCCCGCGGCGCGACAGGCCGGGGTCCTCACCCGCCTCGGCCAGTACGCCACCCAGATCGATGGGAATAACCGTACCCACGAAGATCTCCCCTGCCTCGCGCATGACCACCAGGGGTGCCCGGCGCGCCGCGTCCAGCAGCTCCGCCGCTTCGTCGTCCTGCAAGTCGCTGAGGGTCTCGTCCAACAACAACGAACCGTCCGCCGCAAAGACCATGGCCTGCTGCAGACGCATGGGGCCTGCGGGCCGACCACCCACCAGCTCGCCCACCAGGAGTTCTCCGATGTATTCGCTCGCCGCCAGGGTGCGGCCCTGCTCCAGCAGCAGACTGCGCAACTGGTCCACCGTCTGCCCCAGCCCGGCCCTGGTCTGGGCTCGCGCTTCGGTGCGGATCTGCTCCTGACGCACACCGTCCACCGCCACTCCCAGCAGGACCAGCAGCACCAGTCCGATGACCGAGGTGCCGCCGACAAACCGTTCCTGGAAACCGGGGCGCCACAGCACCGGAGCCTCGCCACCGCCCCAACGGCCCATACCCTGGCGTAGCATCTGCCATATGCCCAGACCCAGTCCGAAGAGCAGCAGGTTCATCAGCAGCAGTCGCGAAACGTCCAGCATGGTCTCTGCGGGTCCGCTGCGCCGTAGACCCAGGATGAACCCCTCACCCGGACTGCGGGCCGCCACGGCGGGCAGGGGCGCCCACACACACCGCCAGCTGCGACCATCCACGCGGATGACCACATCTTCCCTCTCGCCGCGGCGCAGGGACTCCAGCAGGGCCCCATCGTCCGCATCGGGATACCCTGCGGATCCTGCGTCCTCCAGGCCCTTGGTACTAGCTCGCCACAGCATGACTTCCGTATCGATCTCGGCCCGGGGGCGATAACCGGAGTGGGCCGCGGGACCATCACCCACCAGACGGGACATCACCGTGGAAATACGCCAGGACCTGACGGGGATCTCCACTCGCAGCCAGCCCCGGTCTCCCCTGCGTATGATCTCGCCGGCGAGGATATCCTCCTCGCCGCCGTGATAGGCGCGACGTTCGGTCTGGAACACGGCAACGTCCGCATCGGCATCCTCGCGGCCCAGGACATCCGTCCAGGGTCCGCGGGTAACGACTTCGTACTGGAAATCACCCAGGAATCCACTGGTGTGCAAAGAGGCGCCGTCCGCTTCGGACTCGACGATTTCCACCAGGCAGGGCAGACCCAGATCCTGCAGTGCCGAGGCCTGCCACAACCGCCATGCTGCTTCGTCCCGCCACAATCCGGTACCGCCGACAGCACCCCCCTCGCGCTGCTGCATATCCTGCAGCACATCCCCCAGCAGGTAGCGGTTCCAATCCTCGTCCGACGCCGTGACGACCCCGCGCTTGTTCTGGAGCCAGGCGGTCTCGGCCGCGCTGTAGACTTCCCGCAGGGCGCCGTAGTTCCAGATCGACGCCACCACCAGGGCCAGGGGCCAAACGGCGCGTCGAGGCAGGGAAGCCAACCCACCTGCCACGAGTGATGGAGCCAGGGTCCAGGCCAGTGAGGCCCCGACAGTACCGAAGGCAACCAGGTACCAGGGCGTTCCGGCCACGGCCAACAGGCTACCGGCGGCCAGGGCGGCAGCCGTCATTTCCCGCCACGCCGCGGCCTTGGTGCGGGCCCTGCCACGGCGTGGGGCCACCAGCCCCACGGCCAGGGCCAGGGGAGCAAAGCCCAACAACAACAAGCACAGGTGCAGCACCCAGAAACTCGGAAAATCCACGGGAACGCCTGGGCCGATAAGGCGGGCATTGGCATTCTCGGCCACCACCGATACCAGGTATCGTGCCGCCAGCAGGGCCGCTCCCGTAGCCAGACCACTGGCCACGGCCTGGACCGGGGATCCGTACTCCGGCACGCTGCGTCCACTCCGGTGTCGTACCAGATGCACTACCGTCACGCCCAGCAACATCCCGGTGACCAGGGCGTCGGCTGCGGAAGCGAAAACACCGGCGGCAAACGGGGTCGCGAAATAGGCGGGATCGAAAAGACTGGCCAACGAGTCCGGTGGTACGGGGAAATTGTCCCGGGGCCAGGCCGCGGACACCCATTGGTTGATGTCGATTTTCGCCAGCAGGATCCTGCCCAGCCAGGCGGCCGACAACCCCGCTACGGCCCCGCCCAGAAGCCAGGCGCAGGCCACCGACACCGCGTACCAGACCAGCAACAGCAGTACCCAACGCAAGGCACGGGCTGCCCGCCGCTGCGCTCCGGCCTCGCCTGGATCAATTGTGGCTACAATCACCGGCCCGCCGGTGATTTCGGCCAGGATGATCCGGCGTCGCAACGGTTCGGAAAGCTCCCCGGCACCCGCATCAGGGCCCAGGGTCAAACCGGGCCAACGTTCACCCAGCGTCCCTGCCTCCAGATGGACCTGGCAGGAAACCAGGTATTCACCTGACTCCCATACTTCGCGCAGCAACCAGGTGCCCCGGTCGTGGAGCAGTTCCGGTTCGCCACCGACCGCAGGCATGGGCAGGGGTCTGGCGCCGGCACTCCAGGCCTGGCGCTCACCTTCGCGCCACAACACCACCTCCAGGGGCATGGCTTCGGAGGCCGCCTGCAGGTCGGGCCATGAATCATCGACCAGTTGTCGGGCCAGGTCCCAGGGATCCCCGGGTTGGGCGGGATCATCCGCCTCGTCCCCGTTCCTGGTCATGGATTGCCGCAACTGTTCCAGGGAAGGAGCAAGGGAAGTCAGGGCGGCTACCGCTTCGTCCAGCTCATGCCGCGCCCCGCCGGAGGCTGAACCGTCCTGATCCGTCCGCCGGAGTGCCATGACGTTCCAGGCCGCCAGCACGACAACCACTGCCAGACCCGCCAGGGCCCCGGTCCTCACCAACGCGGCCAGGGTCGCCGGCTGTCGATGGCTACCACCAATTGCCACCGCCAACCCCAGGACCAGGGTGAGCAGGATGAACAGCCAGGGCCAGAGCGGTGCCGGCGCAGAGCCGTTTCCCATGCCCAGCAGCAGGCCCTGGCCGGCAAGGCAGACCAGGACCAGCCAAGGCGTCATGCGGGACCACGACCTGAGCATTCGTCCCCTCCCGGACGCTGTGGGTCAGCGAATGATATTGATCTCAGTCAACGCCCATCCGTCGCCGTCACGGGTCAGGACGATCATCAGGCCCACCACGTCGTCCGCGGTGGAACCGGTGCGGTGACGATGCCAGCGGGCCATGGCGTGGACCCGCGGTGTGTCCTCCGCCTGTTGCATGCGGCGGAAGATGAACGCGTCCGTGTCGTGGATCTGGAAGAGATTCTTGAAGTAGTAGAAGGCCTGACTGGGGCTGTAGACGGCAACGCGCGCGTCGGTGGTGGTGCCGTGGATGCGCAGGCCGTCGTCATGGACCAGGTCGGCCAGCCCCCGCGGGTCCTCTGTCTCCCAGGCCCCGCGCAAGAGTTCGAAGACCGCCCGGGGATCGTCTTGCGGCGGTTCGCCGGTGGGATTCGTCTCGTCGGCCCGGCCCGCCGTACACCAGACCACCAACAGGATGGCCACCGGCAGGACGCGCCCACCAAGGAGCGGGCATCTGGTTCCCGATGCGACGATCACGTCCGACATGGTCCTTCCCCGATTGGGTTTCCGATACGGCGGCCGGGGTTCGCAATCCCCATGCCAGCCCCAGGATACGCCTGGCCCGGATTACACGGGAAATGGGGCCGGCCAGCGCTCCCGGCACTGTCGTCATTATAGGCCGGGCTGCGTCACGGGGGCGACAACCTTCCCGGTGACTTGATGTTTCATTGTTGCACAGCGATAATTTGCCACTAAAGATTATGACTATATAGCCGATTTTTTGCTGCATGGGTATTTCCAGAAAGCAACTGATCGTTTCATGCACCCTAATGCTGGTGGGAATCCTGTTGATCCAGGACCCAGCCGCGGCAGCGCCCGCGCCAGTCGCCCACAACAATGCCCCGTGTGGGTCCTGCCACGAGGGCGGCGCCGCCGCCGTGAGCCACCTCGCCGTGAAGGCTGCCTGCGTGGCCTGCCATCGGTCGGCCCATCAGTCCGGAGAAACCGGTTGGTCCGGGGAAACCGGTTGGTCCGGGGAAACCCGGCCCGTCGACTATTTCCGCCGCAGCGACAATTGCATTCAATGCCATAGCTTCCACGATGCCGCCAAGGTCCTCACCCGTGCCGGCGCCATTGACCTGCGGGAATTGGAGGATGTGGATCCCGGACACTGCCGTGCCTGTCACGGCCCCCGTGGCGATATCGCCACCCTGTCGCCGGCTCACCTGGCGGCGGCCCGGCTCTACCACGAGGATCTGGCCAGCCTGCGCAACCTGTCCCTGTCCGACGCCTGCCTGGCCTGCCACTCCAACAACTCGAGCTCACCCTGGCAGGGGACGGCACCGGGTCGCGTCCTGGCCTTCAACGAACACGCCAGTCATCCCTTCGGCATGCGGGTCACGCCCGGCAGCGGCGACAGCAGCAACTGGATCGCCCACGAGATCGACCCACGCCTGCCCCTGTTCCGCGGCCGCATGGAATGCCAGACCTGCCACCTGCTCACCGCCGACAACGACGACCTCATGGTTCCCTTCCCGGCCAAATACGACTTGTGCAAGGGCTGCCACCGCCACTACGGAGATGACGATGTCCTACCCGCCGTGGTAGCCCGTCTGGATCGCCCCTGACCTCAGCCGGGATCACTCCACAAAGCTGTCGTGGCCGCCGCCCTGGCCGCCACTGTGACACTTTCTGCAGAGAGGTTCCTGGTCGGGGTCCCCGTAGGGATTGGGCAGGGTGTAGGACCCGGACACCACGCCGTCCTGGCCCAGGGTGTCGATATTGAAGTCCCAGCGTCCGGCGGCCGGCGCGGAGGACGCGTGTGCCCGGTGGCAGCTCAGGCACATGACCCGGCTGCTCATGGTCGGTCCCACGGTTGACGTGGTGGTGGTGGTGGGATCAGCGAAGGGGATCTCCGCGAGATAGGCGGTGGCGGCGCTGCCGCCCAGCGGATCCAGCGTGCCATTGTAGACATTGTACTGCGTGGCGCTCCGGTTGCTGAACGTCAGATCCACTCTGTGCCTGAAGCTGCTGCCCATGCGGTTGTGACGATCCAGGTACCCGCCGTGGCACGTGCCACACCAGTTGCTGACACCGCTGCGATAGGCGATATGCAGGGAGTTCGACTCGGCACCACCGGCTTCCAGATCCAGACCGGTGGCATCGAATGCGCCGCCGGAGAAGCTTCCATCGCCCCCGGGAGAGGCACCGTTGCCCCAAAGGAACCGATAGTTGGTGTTTCCGTGGGGGTCATGGCAACTGGTGCACTGCATGGAATCCGCCGGGTAGGAT
>QNDV01000032.1 GCA_003646045.1 bacterium | reverse complement strand
CGAAGCTTCGGGCCTGCCTGAGGTGGAATGCACCGGAGTCTGGAACAACAGCGGCGGCAACGTGGCCGGTCCCCTCGGCGGCAGCGGCACGGCGTCAATTATGGAGACCGACCCTGAATTCTGCGCCACCGGTGGTGTGGACGGTGCCTTCTTCCCCCTGTCCCCCGACTCCCCCCTGGCTCCCGGCGCCACATCCTGCGATGCGGTGGGTGCCTGGCCCGTGGGCTGTACCCGTGAATTGCCGCAGGTCGAGTCCTTCACCGCCCAACTCAGCGGCGGATACCTGTCCGTACGCTGGACGGCCACCGGTGAAAGGGACCACGATCGCTACCGGTTGACCTGGTCCGCCACCGGCTCCGAGCACGAGCTCTTCATCAACCTGCAGGATGACGGCAGCTACTCGGCCTTCACCGCCATACCGCCGGCAGCCGGCTCGGTTTTTACCCTGCAGCTGTATGCCCGCGGTTTCACCCAGTCGTGGACACCGCTCCTGGATCCCCAGGTCAGTACCGACGATCCCGACGATGGAACCCCGCCCCCGGCTCCCGGCATCCTGGAAGTGCGCAACTGGCCCAACCCGTTCAATCCCCGTACGACCATCAGCTTCGACGTACCGCGAAACCAGCACGTGCGGGTCTCGGTCTACAACATGGCCGGGCGGCGCGTGGCCGTGGTCCACGATGCCTTCACCCACGCCGGCACGGTGGATGTGGTTTGGAGCGGCAGGGACGATCGCGGCCGTGGCGTGGCCTCGGGTACGTATGTGGTGAAGGTGCAGGGCGAGCGGAGCGCCACCACCCATAAGATCTCGTTGTTGAAGTAGTTTCCTGGCGCTCTGTCAATTCTCGTTCTTAGGGTTGGCAGAACACTAGTATCTGCGTGCCATTATCCCCGCCGCCGGCCGCCCGTCCGGATCGAAGTCCTCCGCGTAGGCCAGTATCTCGAAGCGATTCCGCGCAAAGAACCGCGCCAGTTCCCTTGGCGCCAGCCGGTGCCGCGGCGACGGGTGCCCCATGTATCCGGGCGCTTCGCGAAAAGTCCTGACCACCGCCACACCGCCGGGCACCAAAGCTCCCGCCATGGCCGACAGCAGGTCACGCTGCAGATAGCGGTGGGCCATGAGCACCCCCCACGAACCGGTGGGCCACTGGTCGGTGTGGCGCAGGTCCGCCTGTCGGAAGTCGCAACGGCAATCCTCGCTGGCCGCCAGACGTGCGCCCAGGGCGAGAGCCTCGGGCTGGTGGTCGAAGCCGGTGACCGCGTAGCCGCGACGGGCCAGCCACACCGCGGCACGCCCACTGCCGCAACCCAGGTCCACGACCGGACCCAGGGCCGGCGGCGGCAGCAGGTCCTCGTAGCAGCGCAGCCAGGCAGGGGGCTCCCACAACCGCCCGCTGCAAGCGCCCTGCTCCACCATCCCCGAGGGCAGATGTCCCAGATCGCTGGCCGTCAGGCCCAGCCCATCCACCTTGCCGCGGCCCCGTCCGGCAAAATCCTCGGCGGCCCGGCGTGCCGTAGCGTCATCATCGGTTATCACCAGTAGCGGTTGTTCGCGTGGGGGCAGGAAAATCGAGGGCACCGCCGTGGCCGGGTCGGCTCCCTGCACCACGGGATGGGATACGGCGCCGCGCAGATGCAGAGCGGCAAAATCAGCGGCGGTACGCAGATCCAGGATCCGCCCCGCGCGCCAGCCGGCGAGAGAGGTGATCCGCAGGGTCCCGTCCTGCCGTGAATCCGCCATGGAAATCCAGCCTTCCGGTGTTGCCAGCGGTTGGTGGGTCGGTCTACATTGGGCGATGGCCTCCGTCTTTCTGGCATGCACCGCAGGGGAAGTCAAGCCGGGGCCGTACGATCTTACATCCTGATACCACCGCGCTTCGCGCCGGGAGGGGACCCATGCCCGCCATTCGCCAGTTCGTCGTCAGCCCCAATCTGCCTGAGCCCCTGCAGCCACTGCTGGAAATCGCCCACAACATCTGGTGGACCTGGAACGTCGAGGCCATCTCCCTTTTGCGGCGGGTGGACCAGGACCTGTGGGACGAGCACGAGGGCAACCCCATCGCGGTGCTGGGTTCGTTGTCGGCCCAGCGCGTGCACGAACTGGAGAAGGACAGCGCCTTCCTGACCCACATCGAACGGGTACGACAGGACCTCGAGCGGTATCTCACCCTGCCGGGGTGGTTCGAGTCCCAGCACGAGGACCTCAAGACGGGCCGTATCGGCTACTTCTCCCTGGAGTTCGGCCTGCACGAATCATTGCCCCTGTACTCGGGCGGTCTGGGTATCCTGGCCGGCGACCATCTCAAGAGTGCGTCGGACCTGGGCCTGCCCCTGGTGGGCGTGGGCCTGGCCTACCAGACGGGTTACTTCCGCCAGTACCTGAATCACGACGGCTGGCAGATGGAAGAGTACGCCGTCAACGATTTCTACAACATGTCCATGGCCCAGGAAAAGGGCGCCGACGGCGAGCCCATCACCATCGAGGTCCACTTTCCCGGGCGGGCGGTCAAAGCGCAGATCTGGCGGGTGCAGGTGGGACGCAATCCCCTCTTCCTGCTGGACACGAACCTGCCCGAGAACCGGACCGAGGACCGCGAACTCACCAGCCGTCTCTACGGAGGCGACAACGACATGCGCATCCGGCAGGAGATCCTGCTGGGCATCGGCGGCTTGCGCGCCCTGATCAAGCTGGGCTGCGAGCCGGACGTTTGCCACTTGAACGAGGGCCACTCGGCATTCCTGGGCCTGGAACGCATCAACCTGCTCATGAAGAACAAGGGCCTGGACTACGCCACCGCTTTCGAGGTGGTCCGCGGCAGCAATGTCTTCACTACCCACACGCCCGTACCCGCGGGCAACGATCGCTTCGCTCCGGAACTGGTCCGCACCTATCTCAAGCACAAGTCGGACGAACTGGGCATCGGCGTGGAAGCCCTGCTGGACCTGGGCCGCGTGAACCCGTCCGACAAGCACGAGACCTTCAACATGACGGTACTCGCCTTGCGCCTGAGTCGCTTCGCCAACGGGGTCAGCGAACTCCACGGTCATGTCTCGCGCGAGATGTGGCAGGGCGTGTGGCCCGAAGTGCCCCGGCGAGAAATTCCCATCGCCCACGTGACCAACGGCATCCATACCCGCAGTTGGCTGTGTTCCGAGATCGCGCGGCTGTACGAGCGCTATATCGGCCCCCGCTGGCACGAGGAGCCCACCAACCGGGCCCTTTGGGACCGGGTCGATAACATCCCCGACGCCGAACTGTGGCGTTCCCACGAACGTATGCGCGAACGCCTGGTTGGTTTCGTGCGGCGGCGCCTGCGCAAACAACTGATCAACCGCGGCGTGAACCGGTCATGGGTCCGGCAGGCCGGCGAGGTACTGGATCCCGAGGCGCTGACCATCGGCTTCGCCCGCCGCTTCGCCACCTACAAGCGTGCAGCCCTGATACTCAGCGACCCCGCCCGCCTGAGCGCCATACTCAACGATCCCGAGCGGCCGGTGCAGTTGATCTTCGCCGGCAAGGCCCACCCCAAGGACCACCCGGGCAAGGAGCTGATCAAGCAGCTGGTACACTTGGCCAGCCTGGAGGAATTCCGCAATCGCATCGTATTCGTGGAGGACTACAACATCGAGGTCGCCCGCTTCATGGTGCAGGGTGTGGACATCTGGCTCAACACGCCGCGCCGGCCCCTGGAAGCCTCTGGCACCAGCGGCATGAAGGTACCGCCCAACGGCGGCGTGAACGTCTCGGTGCTGGACGGCTGGTGGTGCGAGGCCGCCGGTCAGGAGAACGGCTGGGACATCGGTGCCGGCGAGGATTACGACGACCAGGACTACCAGGACGATGTGGAAAGCACCGCCCTCTACGAACTGCTGGAGAACGAGATCGTCCCTGCCTTCTACGAGCGCGGCAGTGACGATGTGCCCCGCGAGTGGACCCGGGTCATGAAGAACTCCATGCGCACGGTCAACCAGGAGTTCAACACCAACCGCATGGTCGAGGAATACACCGAGCGCTTCTACGTCCCGGGCATCGGGAACGTCAGGCGACTGACCGACAACGACTGCGAAAAGGGCCGCGAACTGGCCGACTGGCGCGGCCGCATCCGTCGGGGCTGGTCGCAGGTGCGGGTCGCCTGCGTATTGGAAGCTCCCGCGACAGCCCAGCCCATGGGTACTTCTCTCGAGGTCAAGGCCCTGGTCGAACTGGGCGACATCCCGGTGGAGGAAGTGCTGGTCGAGGTCTACCACGGCGAGGTGGACCCCAGCGGCTACATCGAGAGCGGCGACACCGCTACTCTCACGGCGCAGGAAACCACCGACGAAGGCGTGGTCTTCACCGGTGGGATTCCCTGTATCCGCGCGGGACGCCGTGGCTTCACCGTGCGGATCGTGCCCCGCAAGGACGGCTACCCCCTGGATCGCTTTGAGACCGGATTGATTACCTGGTGGAACGGCGCGCCGTCGCCGGTGTGCGAAACCATCGACGCGCGGGAGCGGAAGCCCGCCAAGACCGGGACCTGATTCGAGATCAGCGGCTGGTTGGGGGTAGGACGCGGGTCCTACCCTTTTCCTGTTGCCAGCTACAGGCCGGGAACAATTGTCTTGAGATCGGCAATGTAGCGCGTGAAGCCCCTCCGGCCCGCCGCCGTGACCCGCACCCTGGTCACTGGTCGTTTGCCCACGAACGACTTGGTGACCGCCACGAGCTTCCCCTCCTCCAGCTTGGCCAGATTCACCGAAAGCGTGCCGTCGGTCAGACCGAGTCCCTCGCGCACCTCCGTGAAAGTACGGGGGCGCGGATCGCGCACGAGGAAGGACAGTATCAACAGCCTGATCCGGCCGTGGATAAGGGGGGGCAGGGGTTCACGACCCCCGGATCCGCTTCCCAGCGGTTTGGTCTTCGCGGCGCCCATCGGCCTCCCTGCCGTGCGTGCGCTGCGGCGCGTTCCTCCCCCGCCTCCCTGCGGTGGGGATCGCTACGCTTTCCATGGTCCGCGGAACGTGTCCACAATGACTCTCCAGGCGGCGGCCGCCGTGCCGCCGCCTGGAGCGAGTCTGCCCCGGGGTCAAAACCACCGGTTGCTCGCGCCGCCTCCGTGTGGCGCGGTGGTGACGAGGGACGGCTGGCACCCAGGACCATTTACCGTCTCCTGCAGCCGCCCGGAGATCCTTCTCCAGCCCCTGTCGGGGGTCCTGCGTTCCGTCGGGACCCGGCGCCACCGCGTCGGCAGACCTGAACCCTTCACTTGGCTCGGGGTTCGTGCGAGGTGAATCGTTCCGATGGGAATTCCTTTTCCACACCCGAACTCTCACCGCCGACTTATACTTTAATAACAGAAGTACTTTTGTTTTTCAAGTTATAAATGAAGAAAAATCGGAGCACCCGCCAGCGTGGCTCCGGGGCCCTGTCTGGACTGGACTTGGCGCGATACGAAGCTATCTTTGGGCGGACTCCGCGCCGTTGCCGGCCTTGCTGCCGGGCCGCGGTTTCTACCAGCACGAATCCGCCGGGCGGGCCATTTCCGGATCACTCCGGTCCCGCCGTACGGGTCACGACATCCAGGAGGAGGTTTGCCATGAAGACGGACAAGCTCATCGCCATCGAGGACGGCTTCGGAGCCCACAACTACCACCCGCTCGACATCGTTATCAGCAAGGCCGAGGGCGTCTGGGTCGAAGACGTCGAAGGCAAACGCTACATGGATTTTCTCGCGGCCTACAGCGCCGTGAACCAGGGTCACGGTCACCCGCGCATCCTCAAGGCGCTGCGTCGCCAGGCCGCCAAGGTCACCCTCACCAGCCGCGCCTTCCGCAACGACCAGTTGCCCCTGTTCTGCCAGGAGATCTGCGAGCTGACGGGATATGACCGCGTACTGCCCATGAACTCGGGTGCCGAGGCCGTAGAGACCGCCATCAAGGCCGCCCGCAAGTGGGGTGAGAAGATAAAGGGCATCGGGAAGAACAAGGCCGAGATCATCGTCTGCGCCGACAACTTCCACGGCCGCACCACCACCATCGTGGGCTTCAGCACCGAGGAAGCCTACAAGGACGGCTTCGGCCCCTTTACCCCCGGCTTCAAGGTCATCCCCTTCGGCGATGCCAAGGCTCTCGAGAAAGCCATCACGCCCAACACCTGCGCCTTCCTGGTGGAGCCGATACAGGGCGAGGCGGGCATCAACATCCCGCCCAAGAGCTTCCTGAAGAAGGCCGCCGCCCTCTGCCGGAAGAACAAGGTCCTGTTCATCGCCGACGAGATCCAGTCGGGCCTCGGACGCACGGGCAAGCCCTTCGCCTATGAGCACGACGGCGTCAGGCTTGACGCCGTCGTGCAAGGCCCTCAGCGGCGGCTTCAACCCCGTCTCGGCCTTCCTCGCCAACGACGAGGTCATGGGCGTGTTCACGCCGGGCGTGCACGGCTCGACCTTCGGCGGCAACCCCCTGGGTATGGCCGTGGCCCGCGAAGCGCTGAAGGTGCTGGTCGAGGAGAAATTGGTGGAAAACAGCGCCAAGCTGGGACCCTGGTTCATCGAGAAGCTGCAGGGCCTGAAGTCCAAGAGCATCAAGAAGGTCCGGGGCCGCGGGCTGTTCATCGGCCTGGTGCTGGATCGTCCGGCCCGCCCCTACTGTGAGGCACTGATGGACCTGGGCGTGCTGTGCAAGGAGACCCACGAGAACGTCATCCGCTTTGCGCCGCCGTTGGTGGCGACCAAGAAGGACCTGAACTGGGCCTTCAAGAGGGTCGAGAAGGTGTTCAAGCAGCTCGACAGCTAGATCGAACCGGGCGGAACCGGCCGACGCGCCGGTTCCGCCCACCCCCACCTGGAGGCCGCGCCCGTGCCCAGCGCATTCTTTACCTCCGATCTCCATGGCCACGTCGGTCGTTACCGGGCCCTGTGGCGAGCCGCGGCCGCCGAACTACCCGACGCTATCTTCCTGGGCGGCGACCTCTTCCCCCATGCCATGGACCGTTCATGGGACACCGCAGGTGCCGGCGCCGACTTTGTCAGCGGAATCCTGGCCCCGGGATTCGCGGAACTCCGTCGTCGCACCGCCGGGCGCATCCGCGTCTTCCTGATCCTGGGCAACGACGACCCGGCAGCCTGGGAGTCTGATCTGCGGACCTGCCAGGAAGATGGTCTGTGGGAATATATCCACGGCCGCCGCGTCGAGTGGGGCAGCGTTCCCGTCTACGGATACAACTGTGTACCCCCCACACCGTTCCTGCTGAAGGACTGGGAGAGGTACGATGTATCGCGGTTCGTGGACCCGGGGTGCGTATCGCCGGAGGAGGGCCAGCGCACGGATGAGCTGACCGCGCGGGATATGCGCTGGACCACGATCAAGGAAGAGTTGGAAGCCTTGGCGGGCGATGATGACCAGGCGGATGCGGTGTGGCTGTTCCATACGCCACCATACGACACCAGACTTGACTGGGCTGATCTCGACGGGCGCACCATCGATCACGTGCCCCTAGATCCACACGTGGGCAGCATCGCCGTGCGCCGTTTCATCGAGCGGCGGCAGCCGCGGATCACCCTGCACGGCCACGTCCACGAGACCGCTCGCCTCAGCGGGGACTGGCGCGACGGATTCGCCGCGACACATTGCTTCAGTGGCGCCCATTACCGTACCGGGTTGGCCCTCGTGCGATTCGACCCGGCCCGACCGCAGGACGCCACCCGCGAGCTGCTGTCCGTCTGACGCTCTACCCGCCCGACAATTCCGCTGCCGCGTCAGTAACCGCCCCGATCTTCACTGCGTAACTGGATCGGTCGATGATGTCCTGGTCACTGACGAGATGCACATCCAGCAGCCCATCGGTCCGGTAACCGGTGCGTTGGTAGTTGAACTCCGACAGACAGCGGCTCCAGCCGTCCAACCAATCCGTGAGCTCGCCACGTTGGGTCTCATCAGCATTGATATGCAGCAACAGGTCGATGTCACTGCCGGGACCAGCCGTGGCATTCTTCACCGAACCGAACAGGTAGACGGCAACGACTCCAAACCGCTCACGGTCGATTTCCGTGGCGATACGCTCGGCCATCTGTCGACGCCACCGCCAGTGGCGATCAGGTGCACGGACGGCCGACTCGATCGGGGCCGCGATGGGCAGCGCCTGGGTCCCTGGCTCAGCCAGGTGGGCAACGGCCTCGTCCAGGTCCGAGTTCAACAGGACGCGCAGGGTCCGCTCCGACGACTCGGCCGGTACGTCGATGACCCTCACCACGTCGGCAAGATGGGCGTATGCCGGCAACAGGTCCGACAACAGGTTGGTCGCACCCAGCAGGAACCGCTCACCGAAGATGATGCCCTCGTCGTCCGGGTAGATGGGCAGGTAGCCAATGGACGCCTCGACGAGATCCTGGAAGAAGTGCGTACCGAATGACACATCCGGCACATAGTCACCGGTACGCCGGGCTATCTCGATGAGCATCGCCGTATTGCTGATATCCGCATACGTAACGCTGACGCCGAGTTTGATATCGCCACGGCTGCCCCAGCGCCCGGGCCCCATGAGAATGAACTGCTTCTTCGGCAACAGCTTGTTGAGCTCACCCACGATGCGGCCCACGGCCTTCATCTCGTTGCGGCTACTCAGGGCACCGTAGCTCTCGGGGTCGACGTACACGATATGGTTGATATCCGCGATACGACCGTTGGATACGAAACGCGTCGCGGAGAAAATAACGTCCGACTCCGGGATATCGCGCGGTATGGGTGCGGGCGCCGCAGCATCAGACTGGCTCTGGGGGCGGCACTGCAGCAGGTACAAGTGCTCACCGTCGTGGGCAAACTCCACATCGACCGGACACTTGAGGGCCTCCTCGAGCACGCGCAGGGTTTCACGGATCTGGGCGATGAACGGGGAATTACCGCGCAGCCCCTCGAAGCACGCCACCAGTTTCCTGGGCGCGCTGTCCATGAAGTTGCTGACCGGTCGCGTGAGGCGTCCATCATCGACCCGGCAGAAGACCGTGGACAGGGCGGGATAGCGACCGCCCGTGGTCTCCAGAAGATCCGGTATCTCTAAGGTGTCGAAGGTGCCGGTGGCAAGATTCACTACATCCAGGCACCGCGGCGAATAGCGAATCACCTCGTCCACTGCCACATTCACCCGCAGGTCGGGTTTGCCGGGTACGATCAGTGCCGGGTAATCGTCGCCCGTACGGTCGACAGCCCGGGTACCCAGCCCCGGCACCAGACGCACGAGCCCATCCTCGCGGGTGATGCGCGGCGACCAGCGGAATTCGTTGCGACTGAAGGCAACCCCGGCGAAGGAAGGAAAGAACCAGTCCCCCAATCGTCCACCGACAACCTGCTGGATGAGCACGCCCATCTGCTCGTCGAACTCCAGCACCCCGCGCTCACGCCGGTACAGGATGGGATCCGGGCCGAACATGGACGCGTAGACTTCGGCCACCGCGTCGAGCAGCGCGGCCAGACGCTCCTGCTTGCTGCCCTGGTTGGCCAGGAACAGGCTCTTGTATTTGCCGGAGAACGCGGTCCCCACGCGATCCTCGAGCAGACTCGAGCTACGGACCACCAAAGGTGCCTCTGCGAAGTCGTCGAGAGCCGCGGCCAACCCCTGCACCAGCGCCGGGGGAAAGGTCGAGTTCTTGAAGAGACGGATAATGTTGGGATAATCGCGCCGTACCTCGTCGATGGTCTTGTATTTCTGGTGCAGCACGTCATCAAGGTCGTTGTACGCGATGAAATCCAGCACGGCGTCCGAGGCCACGTACCAGGTCAGGGGAATGCGCACGTCGGCCAGGGGGCCGGTCACCTCGTCAGCCGCGCCATCCTCGCCCGCCACTTGGGCCCCGCGATTTTGTAACACCCTGTGTGCCAGCAGCATACCAGCTGCCTTGCCACCCAATTTGCCATGGCTTTCGGTACCGGTGACGATGTGATCAAGAATCTCGATGAAGAAATCGACCGAAACCTCGTCCTTGGCAGTCTGGACAAAATCCAGCTGCTCGGTCAATACCCGCTGACTGAGTGCCACCCGTACACTCTTGAGCGTGGACTCGGGCAGACCCTCGCCGTGGGGTACTATCTGGTTGAAACGGCGCAACGCCTCGCGCACCTCCACCAGCGTCGACCGCGGATTGTCCAGAATCTTCAGGAACTGGCTCGCCTTGTCGGCCTGCACCCACTTCTGCACCCGCTTGATGATCTCCTCGCCCGCCAGGTGACGGGCGGCAATCCTGAAGGGCCGGCCGTCTACCAGCAGCGAGCGATCGGTCTCGAGCCGGTGCTCCGGCACATTCACCTCGCCGGTCTTGTCGTCCAGGGGATCCCAGTCCAGGTCGATTTCCCGCAGCATGTCCTGTGCTTCGACCACACCGATGGCGCACAGATGATTCAGCATCTTGCGTGCTACACGGACAAAAAGAGCCTCATCGGTTTCCTTGAGCAGCTCGATCAGCACCCGCCAGTTTGCCCCCGCGGAGGAACCGTCGTCCTGTCCCAACTCACGCCACTTGCGCCCCATGCTCTTCAGTTTACGGAAAAGGACCCAATGACCGAGGCGGTCGGCCAGGCTGTGGATCAGGCGCACCTCGTCCGCGAGAAACGGACCGTCGTCCTCCGGCGGCCGCTGCGCCAGATAGCAGACTCGCAGCTCGCCGACGACATCGTCTTGCACCATGATGGGCGCCCGCAGCAACCAGGGTGATTCGCGGTAGCCGGGCGTCGCGTATTCCTCCTCCTCGATCCGTACGTGGGCCTCGCAGGTTTCGGGATATTGCCACCCGGGGGGTATCACCGCGACAATATCCACGAGAGCTTCGGATATGTCGCTGTAGTCACCGGCCAGTGCCTGTTCAACCCGGTACAGGCAGTTCAATTCCTTGGCGCGCTCCTGCAGTGCGCCCAACAGGTTCCTGGCATCGTTCATGGTCCGTTCCTCCCGATGACACCGAGTCCGGCCAACCCATCCACACGTACATTCAACGGTGCGGGCAATTGTACATGGCGAACATGGTCCGACTCGTTGGCCGCCGGTTGGTCATCCAACCATTTCCATTCGACCGAACCACCTCCCGTCGAGGCCGTCAGGTAGAATACCCCGAAACTGATCAGGTTGTGGAAGAAGTGGGCGCCCTGGCTGGGGTCCGGGTTCATACCCGTGATCGAAGTCTCGACAATCACCTTGGCCTCGCTGATCTGGCCCCATTCCACCGGTACACCCAACCAGGGATCGGAGCTGCCCCAGCGACCGAAGCCCACCAGTACATACGGCCGCCCCGCGGTACGCAGAATCCGGTTGAAGCTGCCGATCTCCAGGGCGATTGCGGGGGTTTCAGCGGCCGCGAAGGCATCGGGTTTGAGGTAGACGATGTCTACGATATCCCGTCGGGTACCGCATCCCATGGCCCGATCGGCTGCTACCAATACGTCACTGCCCGTCAGGTCCACCGGTGAAACACGCGTGTCGCCGGTTGGAATCGCCATGGGCCTCATCTGCAACAGACAGAGGCGGTAGCCGGCGCCGGAGTCGGGCTCGTTGTCGAGGGCGAACTCCAGTTCCACCGGACAGCCGACGGTGCGCTCGGCCAGGGGAAAGAGTCGTTGGAGCAATCCGTTCACCGGTAGGGTCTCACCCACCAGGATCGGGCAAAATCCAGGACCCGCGGGCCCACACCGGCGCACCCCATGCGCAGACGATCCGAGCGGGGGTCGTAAGTCGAAACCAGGTGGTCCAGCACGCCGTCGGCCGCCGCCACCTCCAGGTCGGTCCGTTCCAGGTACTCGGTCTCCCGCATGGGATCCGGTGGGGGCGGTGTCCCCATGTTCACCGACCAGAATGTCGTCTGGGTGCTACGCATCCGGTCGCCCACATCTGCGAAAGGCGGCGGCGCAGCTGGATAGGCCGGCGAATAACCCCAGGAAAGACCGCCGTCCACGATCTGGCGACCCAGCCCGAGGGCCAGGTTCACCACGCCGTCGGTGGGCTTGGCCGCACCGCTGGGGTAGTAGTTGAATGATCTCGCCACACCGGACATGACAGGGTAATAGCGGTCACCGTGCCGGTCACCCACCACCTCCTGCAGAATGACCGCCATCTTCTCGGCGGCATGATCGCGACCCGAGCCGTCAAAATAGTCCTGAGCGGTTTTCAGGTACGTCGCTGCATAGACGAACCGGATGGCTGCGCATAAGGCCTGGAAGCGCTGGTCCTCGTCGATCTGGTTGTTCGGGATCATCTTCGTGCCGTAGACGCCGGCAAAAGGATGGTCAAGTGCGTCCTCGAGCAGGCTGGACGACCGTACCGCCAGGGG
>QNDV01000031.1 GCA_003646045.1 bacterium | reverse complement strand
CTACGACCCCATGCTGGCCAAGCTCGTCATCTGGGCCGAGGACCGCCAGAAGTGCCTGGCTCGCAGCCGCCGTGCCCTGCAGGAATTCGTGCTGCACGGCCCCGTGCACAATCTGCCCTTCCACTTGTGGGCCCTGGAGCAACCGTCATTCAGGGACGGAACCTACACCACGCATTTCGTGGAGGAATCCTTCGATCCCGAGGCCTGGCTGCCCGCCCTGGACGACGAGCAGCGCGAGGCCCTGGTGGCAGCCGCGGCCCTCTTCGAAGCCGGCCGTCGCGCTGACCATGAGACCACGCCGCGTGACAACGGCACGGGCGCCTGCTCCAACTGGCGTCTCGATGCCCGGCGACGCATGACCGGCAACCGCTGAAAGGACATACGCCGTGTGGATGAAGAAACGCTACGTGCTGGACATCGAGGGTGAGCAACACCGTGCCGTGGTGGCGCGGCGGGGCGAGGAAATAGAGATCGCCGTGGACGACATTGAACCGCGGCCGGCCAATCCGCGGCCGGTACTCGGGGGTCGCGCCCTGAGCATCCGCTATGGTGGCCGCCTGCACCTGATCCACCTGAGCAGTACCGGTGATGGCGGGCGGGTCACCGCCACCCTGGCCGGCCGTCCGGTCCAGTTGACGGTGATGGACGAATTGCGCGCCCAGGCCCTCGAAAGTCTTGGCGACGCGGCGGGCAGCGGCACCATCACTGCCGACATACCCGGTCTGGTGGTGGAGATCAAGGTGGAGCCCGGACAAAAGGTACACCAGGGCGATCCCGTCATCGTGGTCGAGGCCATGAAGATGCAGAACGAGCTCTGCTGTGGTGTGGGTGGCACCGTGTCCGAAATCCCCGTTGCCACGGGCCAGGCCGTCAACCCCGGGGACGTGCTCCTGGTGATCGAGCCCGAGCCGGGAGGCTGACCCCAGGCGTCGGTCCGCAGCGACCGCTGGGCCAGCGCCTGGCCGAAGTCAACCAGGAACTGTGGTTGATCCTCTCCATGCTGATCCTGGCCGCGGCCCTCAACTGGCTGGTGACCTCCCATCAGATGATACTCGGCTTCTACGCCCTTCCCACCCTGATTTCGGCCTATGTCTATGGGCGCCGTCACGCCACCCTGACGGCTGTAGCCAGTGTCGGGTTGGTGGGGATTCTGGCCTGGTCCAATAACCAGCTGCTGCCCGCGGTCACCGATACCGGAGCGCTCCCCATCTCCCGCTGGTACGGATTGTTCTCGTGGGGCGCCATCCTGATCCTCACGGCCTACGCCATGGGCACGCTCCACGAGCGGCATAAGAACCGGGTAGCCGAACTGCGGCAAACCTACCACGGTGTCCTGTTGATCCTGCGCCAGTTCGTGGCCAAGGACAAGTACACCGAAAACCACTCCTACCGCGTCTCGGTATACGCCGCCAAGATAGCCGCCCGCATGGGATTCGCGTCCAGCAGGATCGATGATATCCGTGCCGCGGCCCTGCTCCACGACATCGGCAAACTGGATGTCAGCCGACAACTCCTGTACAAGGCCAGCACCCTGAGCAGTTCCGAAGTGGAACACATCGGCCAACACGAACCCATGGGAGGGGATATCCTCGACCCGGTTGGCGGTCCCTTGCGCCGGATCCTGCCGGCCATCCTGGCCCATCACGAGAAATACGATGGCTCCGGCGACCAGGCCCTGCGTGGCGAAGAGATCCCGGTAGAGGCTCGTATCATCGCCGTAGCCGACGTCTATGACGCCCTGACCAGCGACCGCCCCTATCGCAAAGCCATGTCGTCCTTCGAGGCCCGCGACATTATCCTCAAGGGCTCGGGCGTGGATTTCGATCCCGCGGTGGTGCAGGCCTTCCAGCGGGAGATGGATCGCAACGGCATGGAAGTGCCCGAGATCTTCCTGTAACCTGACTGGCCCATCTGCGTCCTTGTCCCTGTCATGGATGCAAAAACCTACACCCAACTGCTTCACGCACACCGCGACCGGGTATTCAGCCGGGCCCTCTATGTCCTGCGGGACCGCGAGGACGCGGAGGATGTGACCCAGGAGGCCTTCCTGCGCCTGTGGAACCACGGGGACGACCTCCCCGCCGAGCGGGCAGGCTACTGGCTGCAGCGCGTGATCACCAACCTGTGCATAGACGTGACCCGCCGCCGTAAGGTGGTCCGCACCCATTTCGGCCGACCGGATACGGATATTGCCCCGCGGCTGGCCGCCCATGAGGAAGGCGCCGATTCGTGCCTGGACCTTGATGAGCGCCAGCACCAGGTACTGAATGCCATGTCGGCTCTCACTCCCGAGACGCGCAGCGTGATGATGATGCACTATTTCCAGGGCATGAAGCTGCGGGAGATCGCCGAGGCACTCGACAAGACAGTGTCCGCCCTCAAGGTCCAGATCCACCGGGCGCGCCAGACCCTGCGACCCGTACTAGAAGCCCAGGGCCTGGAACCGGCCCTGTCCAGGAGGCAAACGGGATGAATCACCAGTGTCCCGACATCCGGTTGTTGTTGACGGAATTCGCGGCCGACGAACTGCCTGCCGCCGAAGCCGCCACCGTGGCCGGTCACTTGGCTGTTTGCGAATCATGCCGCGATGAACTCACTCGCGAGATGGCATTGCGCGAGGCCCTGTCCACTTTGCCGGTCCAGTCCGCCCCCCGGGTGACACTGCCCCTGCACACAGCCACCAGGTCCCCTGCCACTGCGCCATCCCGCCCCTGGAAACCGTTGCTGACCGGACTGGCAGCCGCTGTCCTGGCGCTGGCCGTCCTGGTACCGGATACGCCGCACCACCTGCCCGACCGCGTGATCATCACACCCTACACCCCGGCCCAGGTCGCCCAGGCCAGACACGATGCCCGTGTCTCGCTGGCCCTGGCCGTGGATATCATCAACAGGACCCAACGGCACACCGTGGTCGACGTATTCGGCCGACAACTGCCGCAGGCTGTTTCCGGATCATTGTCCGGAACCGCGGCATCCCCCGAAGGAGGACAAGGATGAACACCCTGCGCATAGCGGTGGTCGCCGCCCTGCTGATCGGCCTGATGGTCGGCCCGGCGGCGGCGCTCAAACTGGAGGACGCACCGGGCTACGTCGATCTGGAATGGATCGAGATCCCCGACACGGCCGACGAGATCCAGGACATCGACCTGAGTCCGGTACTGCTGGACATGGCCCGCGACGCCGAACAGGCGGGTGACTCCTCCCTGGCCAAGGCCCTGGGCATGGTCCACTCCATACGGGTAAAGTCCTGGTCCCTAGATGGCGACGGCGACCCGGACACCGAACAGGCGGTGAAGCGCATCACCGACCGTCTGCGTAGTGATGGATGGAAGCGCCTGATCTACGTCAAGGACGACGACGAGATCATTGCCGTCAGTACGTTCTATGACGGCGAGGACATGGCCGGTCTGATGCTGGTGGCCTATGAACCGGGCGACAGTGTGACTTTTGTGAATGTGGTGGGAGATCTGGACCTGGGCACGCTCTTCAAGCTGGCCAGCGAAATCGACTCGGACAATCTCGAGGAGCTGCTGGAGGAATATGACGGGAAGTACGGAATCGAGAGCGACGACGACGACGAGTGAGCCCCGCCACCCGGCAACGGTGATCGACAGGCCCCCCGGTCCCGCGGCCGGGGGGTTTGCCATACCTCATTGCACGGCAACCGGCAGCCGATGCGCACTGGGGGATTGAGCCGCTACTGACACGAAGATACCGCCGGCCCGATCAGAACACGAACCGCGCCAGGAACACACCAGCCGCCACCGCCGAGCCGATCACCCCGGCCACATTGGGCGCCATGGCGTGCATGATGAGGAAATTCTGGGGATCCTCCCGCGCACCCACCATCTGGCAGACCCGGGCGCTGTCCGGCACCGCCGAAACCCCCGCCGCCCCGATAATGGGATTGATCTTCTCCTTGGCGAAGATGTTGATCAGCTTGGCGAACAGCACCCCCGCAGCCGTGGCCACGGCAAAAGCCAGGGCCCCCAGCACGACGATCTTCACCGAGGACACGGTCAGGAAACGGCTCGCATCCGTGGACGCCCCCACACACAGACCCAGCAGGATGGTGATGGAGTCGATGAGCGAATTGCGCGCCGTCTTGGCCAGACGCTCGGTGACGCCACTCTCCTTGAGCAGGTTGCCGAAGAACAGGAAGCCCAACAGGGTAATGGCACCCGGCGCGATGCAGGCGCAGAGAATGAAGGCCACTACGGGAAAGATGATGCGGACGCGCCTGCTCACCGGACGCGACGGCTTCATGCGGATCAGGCGCTCTTCGCGAGTGGTCAGCAGGCGGATGATGGGCGGTTGGATCACCGGCACCAGCGCCATGTAGCTGTAGGCCGCCACGGCGATGGCCCCCAGCAGGTGGGGCGCCAGTTGGCTGGCCAGGAAGATGGCCGTGGGTCCATCCGCGCCGCCGATGATGCCGATGGCCGCCGCGTCCTGGGCCGGGAATCCCAGCAGGATGGAGCCGGCGAAAGTAAGGAAGATACCAGCCTGGGCCGCCGCCCCGAGCATGATCAGCCGCGGATTCGAAAGCATGGCCGAAAAATCCGTCATGGCCCCGATACCCAGAAAGATCAGTGGCGGGTACCACCCCTTGGTCACGCCCTGATAGAGTATGGACAGGACACTGCCTTCCTCGTAGATCCCCACGTTCATGCCGGGGCTCAGGGGAATGTTCCCCACCACCATGCCGAACCCGATGGGCACCAGCAGCAGGGGCTCGTAGTCCTTGGCGATGCCCAGATATATGAACGTACAACCGATGGCCAACATGGCCATGTTGCCCCAGGAAAAATTACCGATGATCCCCGCCTGCAAGAAGTCCCACAAGACGTCCATTGATGGCCTGCTTCCGCTGCGAATTCTGTTCTACTCGAACTCGACTTCTACTCGAACTCGACCAGTGTCTGGCTTTCGCGCACGCTGTCGCCGGCCGCCACCGCCACGGTCTTGACCCTGCCGGCAGTGGGAGCACTGATGGCTGTCTCCATCTTCATGGCCTCGATGACCAGCAGATCCTGGCCCTGGGTGACCTGGTCACCGGGCTTGCACTTGACCTCCAGCACGGTACCGGCTATGGGCGACGCCACGGCGCCGGCTGCCGGCGGGCCGGCAGTTGCAGGGGCCGGCGGGAGCGGCGCACCGGCGGTCACGGCCGGAGCCGCCACCGGCTCGGGACGCGGCAGCGGCGACCCGGACGGAGCCGTCATCTCGTCCTTGGCGTCCAGTACCTGGACATCCACCTCGTAGGCCACGCCGTGTACTGTGATCTTCAGCTTCATCGTAATCTCTTCCGTTGGGCCCTACCGCCGGACGGCCGGGCTTTGTCAGCGATGTGTCCCGCCGCGACCGACCACGTGGGAGCCCTGCAGGGTCAAACGCCCCTGGGCCGACCACGGGGTCCGTTTCTGGTGCGGCGACAGCAGGCGTCGGATACGGCGCACCCTGAACCGGCCACCCGCCACGGTGGCGCAGGCGGCCGCTATGATCAGCAGGGTGATCTCGTCGAGTTTCGGTTCGCGATCGGCGGCTGCGGCGGCCGCCTTTTCCTCGGCGGCCAGCCAGCGGTCATCGAGACGCTTGAAAAGCGACACAACCAGCGAGATCAGAGCCAACACCAGAAAGACGATGGCAATGCCCGCCGCGGCGAGGGTACCCATTTCCATATCGAGTCGGCCCATGCCGTACGCTCCTAGAGAGGGATCAGCCCGTGCTTCTTCTGGGGTCTTACTTCGCGCTTGGATTTGAGAATTGCCAGGGACAAGGCGATGTAGCCCCGGGTATCCGCGGGTTCGATCACGTCATCCACCATGCCCCGCGCAGCGGCCGCGTAGGGATTTCCGAAGCGCTCGGTGTACTCGTCCATCTTCTCTTTGCGCAGGGCTTCGGGATCCTCCGCCTGCGCGATATCCTTGCGGTACAGGACGTTCACCGCTCCTTCGGCGCCCATGACCGCGATCTCGGCACTGGGCCAGGCCGCCACCCGGTCGGCCCCCATGCTGCGGGCGCACATGGCCAGATAGGCGCCGCCGTAGGCCTTGCGCACCACCACTGTGACCTTGGGTACCGTGGCCGCGCCGTAGGCGAACAGCATCTTCGCCCCGTGGCGGATGATGCCCCCGTACTCCTGTTGTACCCCCGGCATGAACCCGGGCACATCCACGAAGGTCACCAGGGGAATGTTGAAGGCGTTGCAGAAGCGGATGAACCGCGCCCCCTTGCCCGACGAGTCGATGTCCAGCACACCCGCCTTGTGGTGGGGATTGTTGGCCACCACGCCGATGGTCGAGCCTTCGAGGCGGCCGAAGCCCACGATGAGGTTGGGTGCGTAGTGCTCCTGCACTTCCATGAAATCGCCCCGGTCCACCACGCGACCGATGATGTCGTGCATATCGTAGGCTGTGCGCGAACTCTCGGGCACGATGTCGTTCATGCCCTCGTCCACATCCACCGTTTCCTCGTGCAGGCCCTCGACGAAGGGGGGATCATCGGTATTGTTGCTGGGCAGGAAAGAAAGCAGACGCTTGGCGATGGCGATGCCTTCGCCACCGCTCTCGGCCACGAAATGCACCACGCCGGAATAATGCGAGTGGGAGTCCACGCCGCCCAGCTGCTCGGCCGTCACGTCCTCGCCGGTGACCTGCTTGATGACGCTGGGACCGGTGATGTACATCTGCCCCTCGTGGCGTACCTGGATGATGAAATCCGTCAGCGCCGGCGAGTAGGCCGCTCCCCCGGCGCAGGGCCCGGAAATCACCGAGATCTGGGGCACCACACCGCTGGCCAGGATGTTGCGGTAGAAGATGTCGCCATAGCCCGCCAGGGAATCAACACCCTCCTGGATCCGCGCACCACCCGAGTCGTTGATGAAGATGATGGGGTCACCGGTCTTGAGGGCATCGTCCTGCAGATCACTGATCTTGCGGGCGGTGGCCTCGCCCACGGCGCCGCCCGCCACGGTGAAATCCTGGCTGGCGGCATAGATCGGCCGGCCGTCCACCAGGCCGTAACCGGTAGTCACGCCCTCGCCCGGGAACTCCTTGTCCTGCATGCCGAAACTCGTGCAGCGATGCTGCATGAACGAGTGGGTCTCCTGGAAGGTATCCGGGTCATAGAGCTGGGCCAGTCGCTCGCGGGCTGTGCGCTTGCCGGCGGCGTGCTGTTTGGCGATGCGTTTCTCGCCACCGCCCAGATACAACTTGGCTTTCTTGTCCCGGAGTTTTTTTATCCTGGATTCACTCATGGCTCTGCTCCCTGGTGATGGCGGCTTCCCTGTCGCCGCGGGATCCCGGCGTTGCCGGTCGTCTCGAAGGGATAGTTAATACCTGCGTCCCGTATGTCAAACTTTTGACAGGGGGCTATCCGGATTGTTTTGCGCGATGCAGAAGTTCCCCTGCGCCACCGCAAGGCGGGTCAGAACCAGACCAAAACAGCTAGCTGCGTCAGATCGTAGAACCCGAAGTCGTCGAAGGTCTTGGCGTGCTCGGTGCTTTCATGGCGGTGCCAGTCGGTTTCTCCGGTATCGCGGCTCCACCTGGTTTGCTCCGCATCGTGCCACTCGTAGATCAGTCCGTAGTGGACCTCCAGGCCGACGAACGGGACCGGCCGCCAACTCACACGCAGGGCCAGGCTGGTTCCCCACGAACTGGTGAATCGATCGGAGACAATCTGGTAATTGGGTTGTTCTTCCCCACTGGCATAGTTGTACGAATCCTCAGTGCGGGAGTCCTCCCAGCGGTACCTCAATCCCGCCGTGGCAGCGAGGGCAAAGTCCCGGTAGGCAGCCACCTGGCGGCCCAATTCCAGGGCCACGAAACCCGACTCCCGTTTGCTGCTTGTAGAACTGCCGGGTCGCCCCTGCAATGAATCGGGCTCATCGACGTTCCAGACGTGGGACGACGAGTCGGACAGGCGATCGTTGGGACCGGCGGACAACCCCACATGCCACAGCCCCAATTGCCGGCGCGCCACCAGGGCCCGCTCCCAGCCCAGGGCCCAGTTGCGCTCTTTGTCCTGCCCATCCCCCTGCAGGTCATCCGCACCGACCGCCGGCAGGGCGACCGGCACCAGCAGACCAACCACCATCACCGCCAGCACGACACGTTTGCACGTACCCATCATGCGCTCCGCTACTTGAGGTTCTCGGGATTCAGTCCCTGCAGCGACTTGGGCACGAAGAGCCCGTCCTTGCGAATCAGCACGTCATCGAAATAGATCTCGCCGCCACCCCAATCGGGTGTCTGGATCAGCACGATGTCCCAGTGCTGGGCCGACTTGTTGCCGTTGAAGGCCGTTTCGTAGGCATTGCCCGGCGTCAGGTGGAAACTGCCCGCGATCTTCTCGTCGAACAACGTGTCCAGCATGGGCGCCGTGATGTAGGGGTTCACACCCAGGGCGAATTCGCCGAAGTAGCGTGCGCCCTCGTCGATATCCAGGGCCTCCTGCAGTTTCCCGTCGTCGCCGTCGCAGGTGGCCTCGACGATCCGGCCGTCCTTGCAGACGAATTTGATGTTATCCAGCACCGCGCCGCCCTGGCGGGTCTTGGTGTTGTACTGGATGGTACCGTTGACGCTGTCCTTCACCGGCGCGGTGTAGACTTCGCCATCGGGGATATTACGACCGCCGTCGCACTTCACCGCCGGCAGGCCCTTGATGGAGAACTCCAGGTCCGTGCCCGGGCCCTTGATCTGCACCCGATCGGTCTTGTCGATCAGTTCGGCCAGGGGATCCATGGCCTTGCTCATGCGCGCATAGTCCAGGGTACAGACGTCGTAATAGAAATCGGCGAACTCCTCGGTAGCCCGCTCGGCGGCCTGGGCCATGGCCGGATTGGGATAGCGCAGCACGCACCACTTCTTCTTCAGCCGGATCGGGATGTGCACCTCGCCCCAGTAGGCCTGGTCGTGCCATTTCATGCGGTCCTTGTCCACGTCCACCAGGTCGAAGGGATTGGTGCTGCCGCGCAGGCCGATGTAGGCGTCCACCGCTTCCATGATGGGCTTGTGGAAGGCGCCCCAGGCCGCGAACTGCTCCTGGCCGGCGTTCTTGACGAAGCCCCGGCTGAGTTCCTCGTCGTTGTAGTACCAGAAGGGCACGCCCCCGGCCTCGGTGGCGGCCTTGACCACGGCTTTGCCCAACTCGAGGGCATCCAGACCCTTGATCTCGATGTAGATCTTCTCGCCGGGTTCGAGTTTCACGCTGTACTCGATGAGCTGCTTGGCGAGTGTGCGGTTGCGGGGGTCCATGCTTGCCTCCTGGCGTGGTTGGGGTCGTCGGGACAGGATAGGGTGTCCAGGCGGGATGATGCTACCTCGAACTTGGCCGGGGCGCGAATTGGGCTATGTTTGCCTGACCGTGAACCCACACCGCCCATCGAGGCGGGGAAAGGACATCTGCCATGCTGGACAAAATGCTGCCGGAAGGGACCGCCGGCTGTGTGGATCACATCGGTATCGCCGTGCGCGACCTGGACGAGGGCATCGCCCTGTGGAGCGATCTGCTGGGGCTGGAACTGGAGCGCACCGAGGAAGTCCCCCAGGAGAACGTGCGGGTCGCCTTCCTCAAGCTGGACACTGCCGGCGGCGTGGGGCATATCGAGTTGCTGGCCCCCATGTCCGACGCGGGGAACATTGCCCGCTACATCGCCAGGAACGGTCCGGGACTGCACCACGTGGCGGTGGCCGCCAGGGATATGGGCAAGGTCATGGAGCGCTGCCGGGCGGCGGGCATCAGGCTGCTGGACGAGACACCCCGCACCGGCGCGGGCGGCAAGCAGATCGTCTTCATGCATCCCAAGTCGGGCGGTGGCGTGCTGGTCGAGATCTGCGCCGACGAGGACTAGTGCCAGGTCGAACTACCGGCGGTCTCGGCCAGGCCCACATCCTGCCAGGTTGAAGCGCCGCGCTCGGCAGTCGTTGCCACATCGCCGGTGGGATTGATCCAGGCGGGCTGGCAACCGGCCCCGAAGATCATTTCCAGCTGCCCCGCTTCCGAGGACCCGATGTACAGGGCCCGCGTGCCGCTCTCGTGGCAACCGGACATGTCCGCACACGACATGACGCCCTCGGGAGCGATGCCCAGACGCACATTCGACGGCTGGCCCTGGAAGGCCAGCTGCCAGGTCCCCAGCAGTACCTTGCCGTCATTGATCCCCAGGGACTTGCGCAGACCCACCACGTAGGTCAGATGTTTGCCCACAAGGTTCATGGCATCTTCGGGCAGGGCCACGTTGGTGATGAAGACCTCGGCGCCTTCGATCAGCAGCTTGAACTCATAGCCGCCGATGGCCTCGCAAGACACACCGTCAAGAGCCACCGGATCGACGTCCGTCAACCAGACCCGTACCGTGACCCTGGTCACGCCCTGATCGTCCGGCTCGACCTGCAGGGTCGTGGATGTCGTGTCGTCCTGGTCGAATGAAAACCGGATGACACCGTTCTCCCCGCACCAGGTGCTGGCCGTGGACGCCGCCGCCACCGCCAGGACACCGGTAATCACCAGGGTGAAGGTCGCACTGCGCAGGAACGAATTCATGGTTCCTCATCTCCTTGTCGGTTCAACTGCCGGTACTGGTGTATTTACCCTCGCCGCGCCGCCAGATCATTATGGCACCCGATAATACGATGATACCCACCAGCGGCGTCAAGGCCGCCACCGGACGCAGGTTCCCCTCGCCCACGAACCAGGTGGCCGGATAATACGCTACCCAGGCGAAGGGCAGCACGAAGGTCAACAGCAACCGCACCGGCAGGCTGTAGATGGTCAGGGGATACCGGCTGAAACGGATCACGTTGTAGACCGGCGGAGCAATGCCCATCTTGTCCTCGAACCAGAAACTCACCGCGGTGATGGCCAGGAACACGCCCAGGTAGACCAGGGCCGCCGTGGGCGCCAGGACCAGGACGGCCAGCACGTCCCACGGCCCCACCGACAACTGCAGCTTGATACCGGCGTAGACCACGATGGCCGTGCCGAGCACGATCTCGTTCAGCCCCGACACGTTGAAGCTTTCGCACAGCACCTGGGCCAGGGTATTCACAGGCCGCAACAGGACCCGGTCGAATTTTCCCTGGATCAGATAGCGGTCGGCAAAACCGTAGAGGTTCACGCTGACCACATTGAACATGCCCAGGGGAATCAGGGAAAAGCCGTAGATGAACAGGACCTGCTCGAAGCTCCAGCCTTGCAGCGAACTCACCTTGGAGAACAGGGTGGTCAGCACTGCGAGTTGGATGATGATGCTGGCCAGGACCCCGAACGTGTCGACAAAGAAATCCATCCGGTAGGCCAGCCGCGTCTTGACGAACTGGGCGAAGTAGGCGGCAAAGATTCCCGCCTGCCAGCGGACCGAGCCCCTGAACCCCCGCTGCTGTCCCGCATCGAACTGCATCTCACCCCCCCTGCACTATTACCAGGCGCACTGCACGCCGCCAGACCACGTAACCGACCACGTACAGGCCTACCGCCCAGGCCAACTGCAATCCCAGTGCCTGCCACAGTTCGCCGCCGGGTCGCTTGCCCAGGAATATCATCACCGGCACATATCCCACCGCCTGGAACGGCAGCCACTCCACCACCCGCTGGAACCACTCGGGAAACAGGCTGAACGGGACCAGCACTCCGGCCAGGAAATCGCCCGAAACCATCTTGGCCCGCAACACTCCCTGGATGTTGGTCATACGGAAGGCCAGGCAACCGGTGAGAAAATTCAACTGGCTGTGGATCACCAGGGAAATGGTGAAACTGAGGGCCGTCCAACCCAGCAGCGCGGGGTCGGCCGGCAGACGGATGCCGAACAGGGGCACGATCACCACGGTGATGGGCAGGGTGAACATGACCAGCCGGAAGGCCGACTCGCCTACCGCCTCGAACATCATCACCGCCTGTACGTTGAAGGGCTTGACCAGCTGCATGGCGATCTGGCCATCCTGCACCTGGTTCATGAGGTCCCGCGCGATGTTGTTGAAATAGAAGCTGCGGCCGATCCAGGCCACCGCCACGTAGGAGATCATCTCGCTCACCGTCAGGCCACCCATGGTGGCCACCCCGTCGGGCCCCGGCGCCCGGCTGGCGAACAGGGCCGTGTAGAGGTAGTAGTAGCCCGCCACGAAGATGGTGTAGCTGATTACGCCGGTGTAGTAGCGCAGGCGGTAGGCCAGGAACTTGAGGAAGGCCAGGCGGATGAAGTGTCCGTAGAGCCCGACCGTGGCCCGGGCCGTACGCTGCCAGGGAGCAAGAACGTTCGCCGCACTTGCGGCCGCCGCGTTCACGAGGTCGCCTCCGGCACGTTGCGATAGATCTCCCGCACGATTTCCTCGATATCCGGCTCGGCCAGGTG
>QNDV01000030.1 GCA_003646045.1 bacterium | reverse complement strand
CTTTCCTTCTCGAATTTCGGCAGCTCGGAGCATCCCTACGTCGCCAAGGTGCGGCGCGCCGCGGAGATAGTGAAGGAACGCGCTCCCGGCCTGGTGGTCGACGGCGAGATGCAGCTGGCCATCGCCCGCGACCGGGAGTTGCGCAAGGGCTACTTCCCCTTCTGTCGGCTGGACGAGGATGCGAACGTGCTGATCTTTCCAGACCTGCAATCTGGACATCTCGCCATGCAGTCACTGAACTATATGGCCGAGGCTTTGCCCATAGGTCCCATGCTCATGGGTACTCGCCTGCCGGTTCACCTGCTGCAATACGGGGCGACGGTGGAAGAGGTCGTCAATCTGACGACGGTGGGTGTCGTTGAATTCTGCGCAGGGTAGAAGGAACCGGATAGGCCTCTGTGCGAGTCCACCGGCAGCGGTACCGCCATCTCCCCGGTGGGCCAGGAACCGAAGGCTGGCGTAGGAACATCCTGTTCGGTAGTATGCTCATATCGACAATCCACTGCCGCAAACACCACGAGGAGGGCTACGCCATCATGTCCCACTGGCCGGACCCCCGCCTGACTGATCTCTTCGGCATACGGCACCCCATCATCCAGGCCGGCATGATCTACAACAGCGGTGCCAAGCTGGCTGCTGCCGCCGCCAACGCCGGCTGCCTGGGTCTGCTCGGCGCGGGCAGCATGCGCCCGGACCTTCTGCGTGAGCAGATCCGCAAGACCCGCACCCTGACCGAGCAGCCTTTCGGCGTGAACCTGCCCCTGCTCTACAGCCACGCGCGGGAGGCCATGGAGGTGGCCCTGGAGGAGGGTGTGCGCATCTTCTTCACGTCGGCCGGGTCGCCGAAGCGGGCTATCGGGCCGCTCAAGAAGGAGGGGTGCACCGTGGTTCATGTCGTGGCCAGTCCGGACCTGGCGGTGAAGTGCGAGGATGCCGGTTGCGACGCCGTGGTTTGTGAGGGCTTCGAGGCTGGTGGCCACAACGGTCGCGAGGAGTTGACCACCCTGGTGCTGGTGCCCGAGTGCGTGGCGGCGGTGTCCATCCCGGTGATCGCCGCGGGGGGCATCGCCAGTGGGGCCCAGATCGCGGCGGCGATGGCCCTGGGTGCGGCGGGTGTACAGATTGGTTCGCGCTTTGCCGTGACCGCCGAATCCTCGGGGCACGCCGCCTGGAAGCAGGCGGTGGTTGAGGCCGGGGCGGGGGATACCCAACTCGTCCTGAAGAAACATGTGCCGGTGCGACTGCTGCGGAATCCGTTCCGCGACCAGGTCATGGAGCTGGAGGCCCGTGGTGCGGACCGCGACGAGCTCACGGCCCTGCTGGGTACGGGGCGTGCCCGGCGTGGCATGCTCGAGGGTGACCTCAATGAGGGTGAACTGGAGATCGGCCAGGTCAGCGGCATGATCGACGGCGTGCCCACCGTCGCCGAACTGGTGACCGGTTTGTTACGGGAGTACGAGACCGCATGCGGGCGTCTGGGCGGCGGCGCATGAACGTCCCGGTGACCGTCAGCGCGGAAGTCCTGGCGACCGAACTGGCCCGCCTCTGTCCGGAGCACGGCATCGATTTGGCGGGCGCCGTGGAGTTGCCTGCCATCCTGCCCCACGAGCAGCGCTGGCACGACTGGCTCGCCGCCGATCGTCACGGGGGACTGGAGTATCTGACGGGTGACCCGCAGGACCGTGTCGACCCCTTGCGCCGCAATCCCTGGGCAAAGTCACTGCTGGTCTTCGGGCAACGCTACACCCACGGCTGGGGAGCGGATTCGACCGAACCCGCTGCCACCGGTGCCCTGGCTCCCGATGCTCTCTGGGTCGACCGTGTGGCCCGCTACGCCCGGGGGCGCGACTATCACGACGTGTTGCTCAAGGCCATGAAGCGGTTGCTGGGGCGACTGCGGGAGACCTGGCCGGAATTAAAGGCCTACCCGGCCACTGACACCGGTCCCTACCTGGAGCGGGAATGGGCCTGGCTGGCGGGGCTCGGTTTTCTGGGCAAGAACACCTGCCTGATCCACGAGCAACTGGGGTCGGGGTTCTTTCTGGGTGTGGCGCCGTGCAACCTCGAGGTTACAGGCCTGCCCCCCGGGGGGACACCCGCGTCCGAGCCCTTGTACGGCGTGGTGCCGCGTCGCCGTCGCCCCGTGGTCGCGGTGCCGACCACCCGTTGTGGGACTTGCACTCGCTGCGTCGATGCTTGTCCCACCGACGCGCTGGATCTGCACTTGGGCCTGGATGCCCACCGCTGTATCTCCACCTGGACCATCGAGTGGCAGGGGCGCACACCGCCGGAACGGCGCGCCGACCAAGGAGGGATTCTCTTCGGCTGCGACATTTGCCAGGCGGTGTGTCCGTGGAATCGACGGGCGGCGGAGCGCGGTGGACAAGTCCCATTGTCCGACGCCTACGCCACCGATTCAGCCCATGCCGAGCTGGATCTCGCAGGACTCATCGCCATCTCCGATGCGGAGTTTCGGGAGCGGTTCCGACGTACACCACTGTGGCGGGCGCATCCGGAGGGCATGAGGCGGAATGCCGATGTTGTGATGGAGAACCTGGCCAGCCTCGACTAATAACATAACTAATGTTAATACAAAGATATATGTGCGTAGAGGCCGCGCGACGTTAACGTTTGTTAATTAACAGGATATGATGCTAAAATTGCGGTATGAGCTGGAGTTGATCCGCATATCAGCCAGAAACGACAGATGAGGCGAATTTATACGTTATTTATTTATTAATATTGCTTTGTTTAGTAACAGCATTCTGCTAGGATCTTTCCTGGAGGATCAGCAGGGACCGCGGGTTCGCCCCCCGAATTAGCAGAAGCACTACACCTAAGCAGGATCAACCGGCAGCCAGGGACGACGACATCAACATCGGGAAGCGGATTCTCGCGGCACCAACCAGTGCACGCTCGAGAAAGGACCGCGCCCACCATGGCCACCAACGCGTCCCCGAACCGGATCGGCGTCTTTTTCTCCCACGCGAATACCGGCCGCCTCGGCGCTGTGGATCTGCAGCAGGTCATGGAATTTGCCCGGCAACTACCCGGCGTGGTGGCCACGGAAGAAATGGGCGCAGGTGCGCCACCGGACCCGAAAGATGTGGCCGCCGATATCCACCGCCTGGAACTGACCTCCCTGGTCATTGCCGGTGACATGCCCGGCGCCCAGAAACCGGCTTTCACCCGGGCCATGGTCATGGCCGGAGGTGATCCCGACGAGGTGCGCCTGGCCTCCTTCGGTGAGGCGGGCGCCGCGAGCACCGATCCCGATTCCATTGCCCAGGCAGCGGTGGCCTGTGCGGTCCACGGTGTCCCCTTCGGCCTGGCGGTGACGCCGGCTAGGGTACCGGTCCATCCGGACACCCTGGTCATCGGTGCGGGTGTGGCCGGCATCGAGACCGCCCTGCGTATCGCCCAGGCAGGCCACAAGGTGCACCTGGTGGAACGGTCGGCCACTATCGGCGGCCACATGGCCATGTTCGACAAGACCTTTCCCACTCTCGACTGCGCGGCTTGCATCCTGACGCCCAAGATGGTGGCGGTGGGGCAGCACGACAACATCGACATCCTCAACTTCTCCGAGGTGCAGGCCGTCGGCGGTTCGCCGGGCGAGTACAAGGTGCGGGTGCTGCGCCGGGCGCGGCGGGTGGATCCGGTTGCCTGCGTGGCCTGCCATGCCTGTCGCGATGTGTGTCCGGTGCGTGTACCCAGCGAATTCGACGAAGGCATCGTTGATCGCAAGGCCATCTACATGGCTTTTCCCCAGGCCATTCCCAACTCCTATGTGGTGGATGGCGAGCAGTGCCTGTGGGTGCAGTCCGAAGGCAAGAAATGCGGGGCCTGCGTCAAGAAATGCCCCAAGGACGCCATCCACCTGGACGAGGAATCCCATTCGGTGGAACTGACGGTGGGCAACATCGTGGTGGCCACGGGCTATGATGCCTTCGACGCGTCACTCATCGAGCGCTACGGATACGGCGTGTTGCCCAACGTGCTGTCGGCCCTTGAATTCGAGCGGCTGACCAACGCCTCGGGGCCCACCGGTGGCCGCATCGTGACCCGTTCGACGCAGCGCAACCGGCGTACGAAAGAGGAAGAGTGGGTCTTCGATACCGACGCGCCCGCGCCCCGCAGCGTGGCCATCATCCACTGTGTGGGCTCGCGGGACCAGAACCACAATCCGTACTGCTCGCGGGTGTGCTGCATGTACTCCCTGAAGTTCGCCCACCTGGTGAAGGAAAAACTGCCCGACGCCACCTGCTACCAGTTCTACATCGACATGCGTGCCTTCGGGAAGGGCTACGAGGAGTTCTTCGAACGCATCAAGGACGAGGGCGTGTTCGTGGTGCGCGGACGTTCGGCCCGGGTCGAAGCGCGGCCCGACGGCATGGTGATACGCGGCGAGGACATCGTCCACGACCGCATCATGGAGTTCCCCGTGGACATGGTGCTGCTGGCGGCGGGACTCGAACCGGCCCGCGGGGCGCATCGCCTGGCCTCGGTGCTGGGTATCCGGCCCGACGACGACGGCTGGTTCACCGAACTGAACTACAACACCGACCCCACCGGTACCAACCGCGGCGCCATCCACGTGGCCGGAGTCTGCCAGGGGCCCAAGGATATTCCCGACACCGTGGCCCAGGCCTCGGCCGTGGCGGCGCGGGTGCTCGGCAGTGTCATCAGCGGCTCGGTGCGCATTGATCGTGAATCGGTTTCATCCGCCGAGGCGGCCGCCAATGCGGCGCGTCTGGCGGGGACCAGCCCCCGGGAGGAACCATGGCCATCAGAGCCAACCCACACCTGATCGACGAACTGGAGAAATACGGCGCCCAGGACGTGGTGAAGTGCTACCACTGCGGCAACTGCACCGCTACCTGTCCCTTCTCGGGGGAGGTGTTCGTGTTTCCCCGCAAATCCATGCGTTATCTCCAGTTGGGTCTGGATGTGCGACTGCAGGGCAATCTCGAACCCTGGCTGTGCTACTACTGCGGCGAGTGTTCGGAGGAATGCCCGCGGGGCGCCGAGCCGGGTGAGACCATGATGAGTATGCGTCGCTGGCTCACCGCGCGCTACGACTTCACCGGGCTGTCGGGTTTGTTCTACCGCAGCGCCAAGGCGGAGTTGCTGGCCATCGTCCTGGTGGCGCTGCTCACGGGCCTGGGACTGACCCTGTTCGGTCTGTCCCAGGGCAGCATCGATGTCTACGACGGACCGGGCGCCTTCCTGCCCGCCTCGAGCATCCACATCTTCGACTGGGTCATGGCCGGGGTGCTGGTGCTGTTGTTGGGCATCAACTGCGTGCGCATGTGGTGGTACACCATGGGCAGTGACAAGGAGGTGCGGATCCCGCCGCTGGAGTACCTCAAACAGTTGTTCCTGGTGCCGTGGCACTTCCTTACCCAGCGCCGCTACAGCCAGTGCGATCGCAAGAGTCCCTGGGCCATCCATCTCGTGTTGATGCTCAGCTACCTGACCATGCTGGTGCTGATCATGTTCTTCCTGCACCGCGTTCAGCACGGGCCGGCCATCGACTGGCGGGCCCATGCCTTCGGGTACGCGGCGGCGGCGGGACTGGTGGTCACCACGATCTATGCCCTGCAAGGTCGCCTGCGCAAGACGCGTCCCCACTACCAGCACAGCCACGAGACCGACTGGATCTTCCTGGCGCTGCTGTTGATGGTGTCCCTGACGGGCATCGCCCAGCACATCCTGCACCGCGGCGGCTGGGAGACGGCGGCCAACGTGCTGTACGTCGTCCACATGATGGGCGTAGTGCCCATGCTGGTACTGGAAGTCCCGTTCAGCAAGTGGTCCCACATGGCCTACCGGCCGCTGGGCATGTACTTCTCGACCCTGCGCGAGAAGGCCGTGCTGGCGGCGGAGGACCCTGAAAAGTCACGGCCGGCAGCAGCCGCCCAGACCGCCTGAGGAGGGCGTCCATGAATGACGAGTGCCGCATCGGCGTCTACATCTGCAACTGCGGGACCAACATAGCCAAGGTGATCGACGCCGGCCTCGTGCGCGATCGCGTGGCCGACCTGCCCGGCGTGGCCTGCGCCCGCACCTACGAGTACATGTGCTCCAATCCGGGCCAGGAGATGATCGCCCAGGACATCCGTGAGCACAAACTGGACCGGATCGTGGTGGCGGCCTGCAGCCCGCGCATGCACGAGCTCACCTTCGGCAATGCCCTCGAGGATGCCGGGCTGAACCGGCACATGCTGGAGATGGCCAACATCCGCGAGCAGTGCAGCTGGGTCCACGACGACGGCGCCCGGGCCACCGCCAAGGCGGCGGATCTGACCCACGCGGCCATTCGCCGGGTGGCGCGGCACGAGCCCCTGGAAAAACAGGAGGCACCCTATACCCCGGCCACCATGGTCCTGGGCGGTGGCATCGCCGGCCTGACGGTGGCCGTGGAATTGGCCGACGCCGGGCAGCATGTGCATCTGATCGAGCGCGAATCTCGTTTGGGCGGCAACGTGGGTCGTGTGGATCTGACGGCGCCCTATCTGGATTCGGCCCGGGATATCCTGGCCGAGAAGATCATCCTGGCCGAGTCCAACCCGCGCATTGACGTGCAATTGCGTTCGACCCTGACCGACCTGCAGGGTTTCGTGGGCAACTTCCAGGCCACGGTTACCCACCAGGACGGTGCGGCACAACAGCTGGACGTGGGCAGCGTGGTGGTCTGCACCGGTTATCGCGAGTTCGACGCCAGCCGCATCGAGCGCCTGGGCTACGGCAAGCATCTGGACGTGATCACGAGTTTTGAACTGGAGCAGCGGTTGCGCGCCGGCAAGCTCGAGACCGCCGACGGACGGGTGCCGCGCTATGTCTCCATCGTGCACTGCGTCGGTTCGCGTCATGCCAAATACCACACTTACTGTTCACGCGTCTGCTGCATGACCGCCCTGAAGTACGGACACGAGATAAAGTCCGCCCTGCCCGACGCCATGGTCACCGACCTGTACGTGGACATGCTCAGCTTCGGCAAGGGGGGCGAGGACCTCTATCGCCGCACCTCCGAACTGAAGACCATGTTCCTGATGTACGAGAAGGAGGACTACCCCGTGGTCCGGGCCGCGGAAAAGGGCGACGACTGCGGTCTGCTGGTCCAGGTGGAGGAGAAACTGTCGGGCGAAACCATCGACGTGCCCGCCGACCTGGTGGTGCTGATGGTGGGCATGCAGGCCCGCAGCGACGGCGCCGACGTGGCCCGTACCGTGGGCATCAGCCAGGACCGCCACGGCTGGTTCATCGAAAGTCATCCCAAGCTGGCGCCGGTTTCCACCGCCACCGAGGGCGTGTTCATTGCCGGCTGCTGCCAGTCTCCCAAGGACATTCCCGACTCCGTGGCCCAGGCCCGGGCCTCGGCGGCCATGGTGCTGGGCCACATCGCCAGGGGCAAGGTGGTGGTGGACGCCCGCTACGCCCAGGTTGACGCCGACCTGTGCTCCGGTTGCCGCATGTGCAACGAACTGTGTCCCTATACCGCCATCGGCTACGACCCTGAGGAGGGCCGCAGCGATATACAAAGCGCACTCTGCAAGGCCTGTGGTACCTGTGTCGCTGCCTGTCCCAGCGGTGCCATCACGGCGCGACATTTCACCGACGAGCAGATTCTCGAACAGATCGAAGGAGTCCTGGCATGGAGTTCGAGCCAACCATAGTCGGCTTTCTCTGCAACTGGTGTTCGTACACGGGTGCCGACCTGGCGGGCACGGCGCGCATCAAGCACCGGCCCAACCTGCGGGTGGTGCGGGTGATGTGTACGGGCCGGGTCGATCCGACCTTCGTCCTGAAGGCATTCCGCAGCGGCGCCGACGGGGTGATGATCTGCGGCTGCCATCCCGGCGACTGCCACTACCTCGAGGGCAACGACAAGGCCTTCCGGCGGCACCAGCTGCTCAAGCGCATGCTGGTTGCGTACGGCATAGAAGAGCAACGGCTGCGACTGGAGTGGGTGTCGGCCAGCGAGGGTGAACGCTATGCCCGGCTGGTGGACACCATGACGGCCGAGCTGCGGGTGCTGGGTCCGCTGAAGCTGGCGCCGGATCTGGGTCGGCCGCCGGGGCCCTGCCCCGAACCCACCGCACCGCGGGAGGTAGCCCATGGTTGAACAGAATACGGCTGAGCAGAAGAAGCTGCAGCTCGCCATCTACTGGGGCGCCGCCTGTGGCGGTTGCGACGTGGCGATCCTCGACACCGACGCCTTCATCCTGGATATCGCGGCGCTGGCGGACATCCGCCTGTGGCCCCTTGCCGTGGACGGCAAGTACGCCGATGTGGAGGCCATGGCGGATGGCGAGCTGGATCTGGTGCTCTTCAACGGGGCCGTGCGCAACAGCGAGAACCAGCACATCGCCGAGCTGTTGCGGCGCAAGACCAAGGTCATGGTGGCCCTGGGCAGCTGTGCCCACCTGGGTGGCATCCCCGGCCTGGCCAACGAGTTCAGCCGCGATGAGATATTCCACCGGGCCTACCTCGATAATCCCTCGCTGGAGGAGGGCAACGTGGTGCTGCCGGTGGCGGAGAAACAGGTGGCCGGCGGCACCCTGACCATTCCCCACTTCCATCGGGCGGTGCGTCGCCTGTCCGATGTGGTCGATGTGGAGTACTTCATACCGGGTTGTCCGCCGGCCCCCGACCAGATCAAGGCCGTGCTGCTGGCGGTGGCCGCCGGTGAACTGCCGCCACCTGGTTCGGTGGTTGGAGCCGGCGACCGCGCCCTGTGCGACGAGTGCGATCGCAAGAAGGAGGAGAAGAAGGTCACCCGCTTCCGACGACCCTGGCAGATCATGCAGGATCCCGAGCGTTGCCTGCTGGAACAGGGCATCGTCTGCGCGGGCTCGGTGACCAGGGCCGGCTGCGGCGTGCGCTGTCCCGACAGCGGTATGCCCTGTCGCGGCTGCTACGGGCCGCCGCCCAACGTGCTTGACCAGGGCGCCAAGTTCATCAGTGCCATCAGTTCCATCGTCGAGAGCCGCGATCCTGCCGAGATGACCCGGGTGCTGGACGAGATACCGGACATCATGGGCTATGCCTACCGCTTCGGGCTGCCGGCCTCCACCCTGCAACGCAGCACAAGGAGTCAGTGATGAGCCGTGAGATCACCATAGATCCCATCACCCGTCTCGAAGGCCACGGCAAGATCCAGATCTTCCTGGACGACGACGGCGCGGTGCAGGACTGCTACTTCCAGATCCCCGAACTGAGGGGCTTCGAGCGTTTCGTGGAGGGGCGGCCCATCGAGGAACTGCCGCGCATCGTGACCAGGATCTGCGGCGTGTGCCCGGCCAGCCATCATATGGCCAGCGCCAAGGCGGTGGACGGCTGCTTCGGCGGGCAGGTGGCGCCACTGGCCCACAAGCTGCGGGACATGTACTACCACGCCCACTATATCCACAGCCATACGGCACATTTCTACGCCCTGGCCGCGCCCGACTTCGTATGCGGACCCGACGCCGATCCGGCCGAGCGCAACATCCTGGGGGTGGTGGCCAAGGTGGGGCTGGAAACCGGCACCCTGGTCATCGAGTCGCGCAGCAAGGCCCAGCGCATCCAGCAGATCATCGGTGGCCGCACGACCCATCTGGTGTGGTGCCTGCCCGGTGGTGTCTCGAAGGGCCTCAAGGCCGAGGAACTGGCGGAGATCAAGCCACTGGTAGCCGACCTCTACGACTTCACCCAGTTCTCGCTGCAACTCTTCCGGGACGTGGTGCTGGGCAACAAGGACTACGTCGACCTCATCGTCAACGGGCCCTACACCCTGGACATCCACAACATGGGGCTGGTGGACGAGAATCTGGCGCCGAATTTCTACGACGGCAAGGTGCGGGTGGTGGACTTCGAGGGCAACGAGATCTGCATGTACGGCGAGGACGAGTATACCGACCACGTGGCCGAGCACGTCGAGCCCTGGACCTATCTCAAGTTCCCCTACCTGAAACAACGCGGCTGGCAGGGTTTCGTGGAGGGCCGGGACAGTCCCCTCTACACCGCCACGCCCCTGAGCCGCCTGAACGTGGCCGAGCGCATGGCCACACCCAAGGCCCAGGAAGCCTACGAGGAGATGTTCTCCACCCTGGGCGGCCGTCCCTGCAAGGCGCTGCTGGCGGCCCACTGGGCGCGGCTGGTGGAGATGGTCCAGAACGCGGAGATGCTGCAGCGTTATTGTGATGACCCGGAGATCATCAGCGAGGAATTCCGCGTCATCCCCGACACCATCAGCGGCGAGGGCATCGGCATCGTGGAGGCCATGCGCGGCACCCTGACCCACCACTACACCTGTGACGAGAACGGCATCTGCACCAGCGCCAATCTCATCGTGGGCACCACCAACAACAACGCGGCGATACACATGGTCACGAAGAAAGTGGCCGCCACCATGATCAAGCCGGGGGTGGAGCCGGACCAGGGCGTGCTGAACCTGGTGGAAATGGCGTTCCGCAGCTTCGACCCCTGTTACAGCTGCGCCACCCACAGCCTGCCGGGGCGCATGCCCCTGGAGGTGGCCATCGTGCAGGGCGGCGAAGTGGTACGGACCTTCCAGCGCGGCCTGGACTAGGAGCAGAACGTGCAACCCACCACCACGATCATCGGCATGGGCAATCCCATTCTCAGTGATGACGCCGTGGGCGTGCTCCTGGCACAGGACGTGGAAAAGGCCCTGTGCGGACGGCCGGACGTACGGGTGGTCACCGAATGCAGCGTGGGCGGTCTGAACCTGCTGGAGTACCTGGAGGGTTTCGAGCAGGCCGTGGTCCTGGACGCCATCCGCACCCGGGGTGGCGTGCCGGGCCGGTGTTACCGCTTCACGGCCGTGGACCTCAAGCCCACCGCACATCTGTGCAATGTCCACGACGCCAATTTTGCCACGGCCCTGGCCCTGGGCCGCCTGCTGGGCTACCCGCTGCCCGCTGACCGCGACATCCACGTCTTTGCCGTGGAAATAGTCGATGACACCACCTTCGGCACGAGCCTGACGCCCCAGGTGGCGCGGCACTACGCCGCTTGCCGCCGCCGGGTGTTGCGTGGTTTGAGGACCCTGCTCGGCGCCGCCCCGGTCCCCATCGCTTCAGGGCATGGGGCCGGATAATCGAAAGGTTGGACATGGAACGATCCATCGTGCTGAAGGATGGCCGGACGGTCCATATCCGTCCTCTCGTACCCACCGATATCGAGGCTTCGCTGGCCTTCTTCAGTGGTCTTGACCCCGAGGAGCGCCGCTACCTGCGCCGTGACGTGACCCTGCCGGAAGTGATCGAGGAGCGCATCCGCGAGAATGACTCCTGCGAGGTGGAGCGACTGGTGGCTGTCCACGACGAACAGATAGTGGCCGACGGTTCGTTCGAGCGTGAGCGCTACGGCTGGGGCGAGAAGATCGCCCAGATACGGCTGATCGTGGCCCCGGACTTCAGGCGCTCGGGACTGGGTACCGCCCTGGCCCGCCTGCTCTACGTCATCGCCCACCAGCACGACGTGGCCCGCATCAATGTGCGCATGTTGCGGCCGCAGGCGCAGGCACGGGACATCTTCAGACAGCTGGGCTTCCGCGAGGAGTTCGTACTGCCGGATCATGTACGGGATCTGGAAGGGAAGCTGCAGGACCTGATTCTCATGCGGTGCGAGCTGTCGAATCTGGCGGAGGGGGAGTTGGAGCGGGGGTCAGGCGACTAGGGGGCGCAGGGGCCGTTGTTCCTGATCGTGGGTTCATACAAGGGCTGCCAGTCTTCCGCGATTTCCACCATGGCGCAGTTGTCCAGCAAACGGTTGTTGGTGATGGTGATCCAGTATCCTACCGAGTCGATGCCGGCCAGGGCACTGGCATCGGTAAGGTATGGGTTGTCGTTCAGTCTGAGAGAGCTGCGGATATGCCGGAGATTTTCCAGCCCCGCCAGTGATTCGAGGGACGTGGTCTCCAGGTCGAGATACGTGATGGCCCGGACCGAGGCCATCTCCCCGAGATCGGCCACCGACGGACCATCCATGTTCAGCGTGGTCATGGTATCCGGCAGGGCGATTCCTTGCAGGGAAGTCAGTGAGGCACAGTAGACTACATACAGACTGCAGTTATGCTGTAGTTTCAGCCCGCTCAACGACGTGAGGTTGCCGCAGTAGCTGACTCCCAGCCTTGCCAGAGCCGGGCCGCCGGCGAGATCGGACACGTCGGTCAGTGCCGGTAGCTCCCTGAGGGTGAGAGCACTCAGCGCCGGCAGGGCATCCACACCTGCGAGATCCGTGAACAACGGGCATTCCGCTACCTTGACCCGCTCGAGAAGGGGCAGGTTCTGCAGGCCTGCCAGGGACTCCAGACCAGCCAACCTCCAGATACTGAGTTCTGCCAAGCGGGGGCAATCGGAGATCCCGGACAACGAAGAGATGTTGCCACAATCATCGATGTCCAGACTCTGCACACTACATCCCCGCAGGCCGGCCAGGGATTCCAGGCTGTTCAGACCGCGCAGTTTCAG
>QNDV01000029.1 GCA_003646045.1 bacterium | reverse complement strand
ACGCCCAGCATGCTGCGCAACGTGATCAGTCTGTCGGATGTAGGCCACACGGCCGAACTGGAGATCCTGCGCGACGGCAAGCAGCGTCGCGTGGGTGTGGAGCTGGACGTGTTGCCCGACCCGGACCAGCCCCTGCAGCGCGAGGAAGAAGAAGACGAGGACGGAACCCTGGAAGGCGTCACCGTCAGTGTCCTGAGTCCCGGTCTGCGCGAGCAGGCACAGGTGCCGGCGGAGATCGACGGTCTGTTGGTGATGAGTGTGGCGCCCACCAGCTACGCCGCGGAAGCGGGACTGATGCGGGGCGACGTGATCCTGGAGGTCGCCCAGCGCGAGGTGAACAGCCTGGACGAGTACCAGGATGCCCTGCGCCAGGGCATGGACCGGCCCGTCTTCATGAGGGTGTACAAGCCGCGGCAGCGTCAGAGCGTGTTTGTGGCGGTACCGCGCTAGCCGCCTCTTTGCCGCAGACGGTCCAGTCTCTGTAGATGTTCGAGGGCCGCCCCCGCCGGGGCGGCCCATCTTTCATCCCTCATGGCGGCTCGCAGATATCCGGCGGCACGATCCGGCTGTTCCAGCTCCAGGCAGCAGTAGCCCCGCAGCAGGTCCAGCCGCGCGTCGTGGGGGGCCATGTCCGCTGCTGCGTCGAAAGCCGTCAGGGCGGCGGCGAAGAGATCCTGTCCATACAACACCTCACCCTTGAGGCGCCAGGCCTCCGCCGTCGGCTCCAGGGCCAGGCGTCGGTCCAGGGTGACCAGGGCCCGGTCGGTGGCAAAGGCGGCCAGATAGGCGGCGACCAGTCGATCGAGCTCGGCCCCGGTGGCGGAGCCGTCCATGGCCAGGGCCGTCTCGTAGTGCCGGGCCGCCCGGGTGGGCGTGTCCGCGGCGGCGCATAGGTCCCCCAAAAGAAAAAGTTCGTCGCGATGCAGCGGTCGCAGGTAGCCCGTGACCGTCAGCGCACCCACGGCGCGGTCGTAATCAGCCATGGCCTGGGCCTGCCGTGAGGCCAACAGCCAGGCTTCCGGGTCATCGGGCCGATCATCGGTGAGGATGGTCATATGGGTGGTGATGTCGGCCGCCCGGTCCGCACCAAGAGCGGCGGCCAGCAGGACGCGGTGCCACGCCAGGTCCGGCGCGGTGTGATCGTCCAACAGGGAGATCATGAGTGCCAGGGACCGGTCCGGCCGGTCTCCCAGCAGATACGCCACTGCTTCATAGTAGCGCAGCTCCGGCAGGTGGACTGGGTCCAGGGCCACAGCCCGGGTGAAAGCGGTGGCCGCCGTGGTGAAGTCGCCCAGGCCGTACGCCGCCTCGGCCAGGTTGCGCCAGGCGGGCTGGAAGTCCGGGGCCAGGCCTACGGCAGCCTCCAGCTGTTCGCGGGCGGCAACCAGACTGTCGGCGTGGGCCAACAGCAGCCCCAGCTGATGACGGATCAGGTGGTGGTCCAGGTCGGGGTGATCGGCCAGGAATTTTCGCAGCAGGGCGCGGGCCTGGTCCATCTCGCCCCGATCCTGGTGAACACCGGCGGCGAAAAGCGTACGCTGAACCCGGCTCGGGGCGCGACTGGTGTCCAGCAACTCGGCCTGGCGGTGGGCGTCGGCGGTGGTCGTCGCCATGCCTGCCCCGACACAGACGGTCCAGGTAGCCAGGACCAGGGGAATGACCAGGGCGCGCACCATCAGCCCCCCTCCATGTCGAAGCGCACCGTGGTTACGACCCAGCTGGCCACCGGCTCACCTGCGATGTGCCCGGGCTCGAAACGCCAACTCGGCACCGTGCGCCGGACCGTGTCCTCGAAATAGCCATCCGGCTCGGACGCCAGGATCTCCACGTCGCTGATGGTGCCGTCGGCGTGGACCAGCAGTTTCACCCGTACGGTGCCGCTGACGCGGCGTTGGCGGGCGCGGTAGGGGTAGGGTGGAGCGGTGCGCACTACGGCGCGGGGCGGCTCGTCCAGGTCCGAGCCCACGAACACCAGGCCACCCATGGACAGACCCTGGCCCAGTTGCAGAACCGGTGCCGGGATTTCCACCGGCCTGGACCGGGGCAGGCTAGGCGTTGGCGCGGCAAGCTGGGGCTGGAAGTCCAGACGGGGTTTTTGGACAGGATCCTCGGGGGGAGGCTCGCGCTCCGGTTCCGGCCGCTCGGGGGCCGGCAGGGTGACCAGCTGCACCACCATGGGTTCACTGATATCCCCCGGTACCGGCCGCTCGCGGCTCAGCAGGTCAGAAGCGCCGAGGACCAGCAGGTTGATTGCCACCGAGGCCGCCGCCGCGCCCAGGATTCGCAGTACCCGCCCGCCGCTCACGACTTCGCCTCCGCACCGAGGGCCCGGTCCAGGACCACGACGGTTTCCTCCAGGCGCAGCTTCTGGGTTGCCGCTGCCCGGCGCAGTCGGCCCACGGCGAACAGGCCGGGGATGGCCACCAGCAGGCCGCTCTGGGTGGTGATCATGGCCACCGAAATGCCACTGGCCAGGGCGCGGGGGTTGCCGGTACCGAAGACACTGATGACTTCGAAGGTTTCGATCATGCCCAGCACGGTGCCCAGCAAGCCCAGCAGGGGGGCGACGGCCACCAGCACTTCGGCCAGGCGCAGACCACCGTCGACGCGGCGACCAAGTTCCGCCGCCGTGATATGCAGCAGGGCCCGGTCGGCGGCGGTGGTTCCCTTGCGGGTCGTGCGCAAACGGTTCACCAGGGTGGTGCGCAGGCCGTTGCCGGTGGGCGCCGCGGTGGCGGTCAGGGCCTCGACAGTGTCGGCGTTGGCCAGGTCACGGCGCCCCAGCCGCCGAAATTCCAGGAAACGGTCGATGATGATGGTCCACATCACCAGCGACACGCCCAGCAACGGGACCATCACCCAGCCGCCCTGGCGCAGATGGTCAGCGATGTGCCAGAGCCAGGTCATGTCAGTCGCCGTTCTCGTCCAGCAGGAGGTTGGTCAGGTGGACCGCCTGTTTCTCCATGTCGCCGATGATATGATCCACCCGCCTGGAGATTATCGTGTGCAGCAGCATGATGGGAATGGCCACGGCCAGGCCCAACTCCGTGGTGACCAGGGCTTCGCTGATGCCACCGGACATGAGTTTGGGATCGCCCGTGCCGTGGACGGTGATGATGCGGAACGTCTCGATCATCCCCGTCACGGTACCGAGCAGCCCCAGCAGGGGGGCCACGGCACCCATCACCGCCAGGATAGCCAGCCCGCGCTGCAGACGGGGCAGTTCACCCAGGATAGCTTCCTGCAATACGCTCTCGAGGGACTCGCGTACGCGATGGCGTGCGCCGAGCCCGGCTTTGAGCACGCGCAGGGCGGGAGTATGCTTGCCTTCGGTCGTCATGAAGGACGCGCAACTCTCCCAGTCCTGGCTGGCGGCGAATTTTCCCACCTGACCCATGAGACGGTCGGTATCGGCATGGACCCGGGCCAGGCCCACCAACTTGGTCACCACGATGACCAGGGCGATCAGGCCGATGAGCAGGATGGGCCACACCAGGGGGCCACCCGCACGCAGCTGATCCCTGAAATCGCTGTGGGCCGTAAGCTGGCGCAGGGCCGCACCGCTGGACAGGTCCACCGGAGCCACCTCCGAGGCGCCGGCCAGGTACTTGTGCAGTTGCCGGCGCAGGCTGCGCTGGGGCAGCTCGGGCAGGGCGTATAGTTCGTGGCTGCCGGTGTTGTGGCTGAGAAAACCCTCCTCGTCGGGCAGGGCGTACAGGGTGGAGAACTTGCCCAACTGGAAGACGCGGCCGGTAACCCGCTCGCCGTCGCGGCCGATGAACGCCTGCTCACGGACGCTGACGTGTCCGCTGCGCCGAATCTCGTCGTGCAGTACGGTTGCCAGGGCGACAATGTCCTCCAGATCGGGAAAGTACCCCTTCTTCAACAGGCGGCTGACCCGGGCCACCCGCTCGGGGCGACCGGCGCTCAGGGGCGAGGCTTCCAGCAGTGATTCCACGTCCCGGGCTGCCAGGCGCACGTTGCCCGTGGTCTCGCGGAAGTCCAGCTCGCGCTCCTGCCATGAAGTCTCGAGGCGGGCAATCCGCGTCTGCAGGTCGGCGGCGCGCCGGTCCAGCCTGACCTGCTCGGCCACCAGAAACCGGCGCCGTACATCCAGGCTGTCGATGCGGGCGACCAGTGTTGTGCGATCGGCCAGGATGGATTCGCGTACTTCCTGCGCTGCCGCTTCGGCCTGCTCCCGGTCCGCGCGTGCCTGGCGAGCGGCGGCACGGATGTCCTGGGCCCCGGCTGTGGCGGCCAGACCCAGCAGGATCACCGTCAGCAGAAGGAATCGCCTCATGGCTCTATCCTTCCGATGGGCAGTCCGATGATCTGCACCGGACGACGGCGGGCAGCCATCTCGAAGGCTTGGCCCAGGGCGCGGTGGTGACGGCGGTCCAGGGTGATCCAGGCCTGGTTCGCGGGATCCCAGGCGCCGCTGCGGGCGCCGTCGGGAGTGCGCCAGAAAAGAGCCAAACGGCCCACCCGCAGTATCTCCACATGGACGTCGTGTCCATCCAGGTCGATGGCGTCAGTGACCAGTTCCACGGTGCCGCCGTAGGACGCCTCTATCTGGTAGGCCTCCAGCAGTCGCCGCAGCTTCTCGGCGGCCGGCGTATCGGGGTGGAAGAGTTCTTCGCGCAGGGTTGCCAGGCGTTGCCGCCGTTCGGCAGGCAGGAAGGGCAGGTCCGCGTCAACCTCGTCCACCAGCCGGTCCAACAGCACTACCAGCGTATCTTCCAGGTTGTCCGTCAATCGGTCGGCTTCCACCAGGCGGTGTTGCAATTCCGCCATCCGGGCCTCGAGAGCCGCCACCACGGCGGAGTCGCGGGCTATGCCGCGCTCGAGGTTGGTCACGTCGGCCACGAGACCATCGTGCCGGGCCCGCAGCGTGCTGCGCTCGGTCTCCCAGGCGGATTGTGATTGCTGGGCGCCGCGGTCGGCGGACAGGGCGGCGTCCACGTCGCGCCGGGCAGCGGCGGCGGGCTGCTCCTGACCCCGTGCCACCCACCCGCTGGCGAGGGTGCAGGTGATCAGGGACAAGAAAACGACATATCTGCGCATCAAGGCAGATCCCTTCCGGCCAGGTGTTGCTGGTCACCGAATCGAAGCATCGCTGAGAGTGCCGTGTTCGGCGTGGGTGGTCAAGGATCCGGGCTGTCTCAAGGCTGATTTTAAACAAACATATCCGGTCGTAATTTCCAATGATTACTCATGGTTACTCAAAATATAGCAGAATTAAAGAAAATACGTACATATTCTATCCCGAGATGACGATATTCTGTTAGAATTGTGGGACGAACAATTCCGTCGATCGTATCGCCCCATCGAGACCGCTTGCCAAGATCAGGGAGCCATGTTTTGCGCAACTATGAAATAGAGATATTCGAGACCCACAACGAAGTCCGGATTTCCGGACTGGTCTCCATCGAACTTGTGCGCAGCATCATATCCGACCTGGTCAAGACCCCGGATTTTCCCCGGCGCCAGGCCATCTGGATCCTGGCTGACGACGTGTCCCCGCCGCCCTTTCCCGATTTCGCGGTTATCACCGAGGAGGTCCGCCAGGTCCTGCAGCCGGACCTGACGGACAAGAGGGTTGCCCTGGTGGTGGGTGGTGGCCTGATCCGGGCCCTGGTGGAGATGTTCCGCCGCGAGGCCGTGAGCCTGCCCCTGCAACTGCAGATCTTCCTGAACCGCGATGAAGCCCTCTCGTGGGTCAAGGGCGAATCCGAGGTTGCCGGCTCCTCCGCTTGACGCTCCCGTGGCCATCGGTGACATTGTGGCGGACGCCGACAGTCCGTTGACCCACCGCCGAGAGGCCCGCCGACTTGCAATCCTACTGGCGCATGCTGAAGATGATCCGGCCCTACGCCTCCCAGGCGGTGGCGGCCTTCGTCTTCATGGTGTTGTTCTCCTTTTTCAGCGTCTTCAGCTTCACCATGATCTCACCGTTCCTGAAGGCACTGTTCCTGGATGAGAGTCCGCTGCCCACGACCGAATTGGCGGTGACGGGATCGGCTGCCACCACTATTGCCGGTGCGCCGGTGGACACGACCGTGGCTGCGGATGCCGTCCAGGATGCAGACAGCCGCGACAAGCTGGCCTATCTCGAAGACAAGATGGATCTCTTCGACCGGGCCAAGATCGTTTTCCAGGACTGGGTGGAAAGCACCCTGATGCGGGGCACCAAGCAGGAATCGCTGCAACGGATCTGCATCATCGCCTTCGTTCTGCTGCTGCTGAAGAACGTGACCTGCTACATCCAGGAACTGCTGATGGTGCGCGTCAGCGAGGGCGTGGTCCGGGACCTCAGGAACCAGCTCTACGCCAAGTTGACGGCCATGCCCCTGGCGTTCTACCACCACCACAAGGCGGGCGAACTGATCAGCCGCGCCACCAACGACATCATCAACGCCCAGCGCTGCATCAATGTGAGTTTCAGCAACGTGATCCGGGCCCCCATCTTCATCCTGATGTACCTGACGGTGGCCTTGATCCTGAGTTGGAAGCTGACCCTGCTGGCCTTGACGCTGATGCCGCTGAGCGTGATCGCCATCGTGCGCATCGGCAAGGGCGTGCGGCGCATCAGCCACCTGCAGCAGGAGGAGATGGCCAGGATCACTTCCAACCTGCAGGAAACGGTCTATGGCATCCGGGTCATCAAGGCCTTTGCCCGCGAGGACTTCGAGATCGGCAAGTTCCTGGTGCGGTCGCAGGAGTTGTTCAAGCAGATCTTCCGCTTCAACCGGCGCATGAAACTGAGTTCGCCCCTCACCGAACAGCTCACCTCCATCGTGGGCCTGGTGCTGTTGTGGTACGGCGGTTCGAAGGTGTTCACCGGCGGCGTGATGGCGCCGGACCTGTTCATCGTCTTCCTGTTCGCCATCTTCTCCATGGTGCGGCCCCTGAAGATCCTCGGCTCGGTGAACGCCGAGATCCAGGCGGGCATCGCGGCGGCGGACCGCATCTTCAGTGTACTGGACGACGAGGCCGAGGTGGCCGATCCCGGGGCGGGCGTAATGCTGGACACCATCGAGGGCCGGGTCGAGTTCGACAACGTGCACTTCAGCTACATTCCCGGTGAACCGGTGTTGCGCGGAATCTCGTTGCAGGTGGCGCCGGGTGAGGTAGTGGCCCTCGTGGGCAGCAGCGGTTCTGGCAAGAGCACCATGGTGGATCTGATTCCCGGCTTCTACCACCCCCAGGAGGGGACCGTGCGCATTGACGGTGTGGACCTGCGCGAGGCGAACCTGGCCTCGCTGCGGCGCAACCTGGGCATCGTCACGCAGGAAGTGATCCTGTTCCACGACTCCATCCGCGACAACATCGCCTACGGTGTGGACGAAGTGAGCCTCGAAGAGGTGCGTGCCGCGGCGCGTGCCGCCAACGCCGACGGGTTCATCATGAACCTGCCCGACGGCTATGACACCATCATCGGCGACCGGGGATTGAAGCTGTCTGGCGGCCAGCGCCAGCGGGTCTCCATCGCCCGGGCTATCCTGCGCAACCCGCCCCTGCTGTTGCTGGACGAGGCCACCAGTGCCCTGGACACCGAGTCCGAGCAGCTGGTGCAGGAAGCCATCGATCACCTGGTGCAACACCGCACCACCATCGTCATTGCCCACCGCCTGTCCACCATCCAGAACGTGGACCGGATCTACCTGGTGGAACGGGGCGAGATAGTGCAGATGGGTACCCATGACGAGTTGCTGGCGGCCGGGGGGCGGTACAAGGAGCTCTACACCATGCAGTTTTCGAGGTGACCCGTGAACCAGTTCATCTACTACCTGAAGGCCGCCCGTCACGCCATGCTGACCGATGGTCCCGACGAACGGGAGCAGCAGATCGTGGGCGAGCACTTCGCCTACCTGCAGCGGGCCACCGAGGCGGGAGTGGTGATCCTGGCGGGCCGCACGGCCACGGACGACCCCGGGACTTTCGGCATAGTGGTGTTCCTGGCGCCTGACGAGGACGCGGCACGGGAATTCATGGCCACCGATCCCGCGGTGGACGGCGGTGTCATGAGCGGCGAGTTGTGGCCGTTCCGCTTGGCACTGATGGGTGAGCGGCCGGCGGAGTAGGCTCCCCGGCCCGGCTTGTCATCTATACAGACTCTTGATGGCGCTCCAGCTGCGTTTATTGCCGCCCACCGCCGGTTCCCCGATCTGGATGTAGTTCCACACCCCGTCCACTCCCTGCTCGTGCATGATCGCCAGGTTCGAGGGTACGGCGCAGCCTCCAGGCGTGTCGGCGGTCCAGGCGCGGAAGGTGCCGAAGAACACCGGTTCCCCGGGCACGAAACAGCAGTCGACGATGGACTCGGCGTGGTAAACGTCGTGGAAACCCGTGGCCGCGGGGCAATCCAGCATGGTCGCGCTTTCCCAGGTGCCGGCGAAATAGGCGTGGGGTTGCCAGGTCCAGGTCTGCATATCACCCAGGTCGTGGCCGGTGCCGTAGTTGAACACACCCCCGCAGTCGAGGCACGAGCCGCCCAGTCCGAAGTCCACCGACCAGATCTCCTCCTCCGGATAGGAAGGGACCAGCACCAGCCGCACCGTGCACGAACTGTCCCAGGTGAAATCGTTGATGGTGGCGGGGTCGTTATCCGTGTCGATATCCAGGTACAGATCGTAGGCCCGGGTGGTGGTGGCGAGGATGGTCAGCAGGATGGTTGCCGTCAGGATCGTGGTCTTCAGTGGCATGGTAGCCCTCCCTGTCCACGGCGGCGCACAACCGTGTCCAAAACGGTAGGCTACCGCCGGCTCACCATGGAGTATAACACCAAATTGACTGGTCGTGCGTGACGCCGGGAGGAGTTTTTCGACAGCCTGCTATTCCTCGCCCGGCTCGTCGTAGAAGTCGATCATGTCGACGGGCATGACGACGGTGGTGGCGATGTTGCTCATGTGGGCCACCAGGCGCTTGTAGAAGCGCAGGATCAGTACCAGGCAGACGGCGTCGCGCGTGGGGAGATCGCCCATGGTGATGTCGCGGATGGCGTCCTCGTAGGACCGGCCCTCACTCTTGGCCCGCTTGATCACCAGGCCGGCAAGTTCCTCGTCGCTTTCGGAGAAGGCCTGGCGTGCCTTGGCAAAGAGATCGGCGATGGTGCGGGTGGTGTCGCCCAGGCGCTCCTGGTAGAGCTTGCGATCCCCGTCGGCGATCATGGCGTTCACCTCGTGCAGGTTCTTGATGTAGTCGCCGATGCGCTCGCCGTCCTTGACCACGTTGGTGAAAATCAGCGCGGAGGCGATATCCGAACCGCCCTCGCCCAGAGCCAGGCGTGACACCACGCGGCGGCGGATCTTGCGCTCGATCCGGTTGATTTTCTGGTCACGGTCGTAGACCTGCTTCTGCGGATCGTCGTCGGGCGCCCCGTCGATCACGACATTGGTGGTGTAGGCGTACATGTCCGCGCCCAGGGCCAGCATGCGGTTGATTTTCTCCACCAGCTCGGCACTCCAGTTGTCCGAGCGGAACAGGTCCATGAACGATCCCAAACCCATGATATCCTCCAACAGTGTCAGGAGCCCCGCAGGACCCTGTCGATGACTACGAAGAGCAGCGGCATCACGAAGAAGACCCCCACCATATAGACGAATGCGAACCAGCGCCGCCTGGCTGTCTGCGCCGCCAGGGCCCGGGCCAGGCGTATGGGTATGCGCCGCAGGAACGGGATGGGGTAGATGACGATGATGCCAGTGATGTTGAACAGCAAGTGTACCAGTGCCACCGTCAACGCCGCCGGCGTGCCGGTCATGGACGCCAGCAGGGCCGTGACCGTGGTACCCACGTTGGCGCCCAGGGTTACGGCAAAGGCTGACTCGAGGGGCACGATGCCCGCTCCGATCAGGGGTATCAGCAGGCTGGTGGTGATGGAGCTGCTCTGGACGCCCACCGTCACCAACAGGCCGACGAACATGGCCGCCAGGCCGCCGTTGCGAACGTTCCTGGTGAACGAGCCCTCGGCCCGGCTCAGCACCAGTCCCTTGAGCACCTTCGTCAGGAAGGTCAGTGCGAAAAAGATTCCGATCAGCGCCAGCACCACCATGACGATGGTGGCCCCGCTGTTGGGCAGACCCATGGTATCGGTAAGCAGATCCTGCACTTGGTGGACCACCGGCTCGACCGAAGCCTTGACCGGGTTGGGGAATTTCTGGCCCTCGGCGCCCACCAGCAGGGTGCTCAGCCAAGTGGCCGAATTTTCCAGGAAGTGGGTCGCCTGCTCCAGCGGGAAAAGCAGGGCGATGGTCAGGATGTTGAAGAAGTCGTGCATGGTCGCGCCGGCAAACGCGCGCTGGAATTCGGTCCGCCTGTTGATGGACGTCATGGCCACCAGGGTGTTGGTCACCGTCGTGCCCATGTTGGCGCCCATGATGATGGGAATGGCCCCCGGCACCGTCAGTGCGCCGCCGGCCACCATGCCCACCACGATGGAAGTGGTGCTGGACGAACTCTGGATCAGCGACGTGGCCAACAAGCCGATGAGCAGTCCGATGACCGGATTGGTGGTGGTGGCGATGAGCTGCTCGCTGAAGCCCTTGCCCACCAGTTTGAAGGCCGCGCCGAACATGGCGATCGACAGCAGGAAAACGTAGAGCAGAATCGCGAGGATCAGGATGTTGACGAGAATGCGCAGGCCGGAGGGGTGGGTGGACGGTGCGTCGGTGACGGTCGACATGGCGCTCCTGGCAGTCGCCGCAAGGGGGCGAGGCACGGGTGGTGGATGCTGCCTGCGGCAAGTACCGCGCGGGTCCGGCGGAAACGTATAAGGCGGGAGCGAGGAACGTCAAGGGCTGTTGAGTGGGTGCCGGCCCGGGGCCTTTCCGGGCTTGATATCGGGACATGATTCCGGCCTGATGCGCACCCTTGTCTCACCGGCAATAGCTGCCGCCATGGGGCCCGAAACGGAAGAATTCTCCCGTCTATCGTTGGTCGTCGATAGCCGAACCCCGCGCCGTCATACCCTTTAACTACCGTGGAGATCAGGTCCTGTTCTTGCAAACACGGCGATTGGGTTTATGGTGGGACCGATCTTTCCACCATGATCCCCGACGAGGAGCGATCCGCCCATGGCCATCCTGAAAGTCGCTCGCATGGGGCACCCCGTGCTCCGCGAGAAGTGCAAGATCATCGACCCCGCGGCCATCACCGGCCCCGAGGTGCAGCGGTTGATCCGCGACATGTTCGAAACGATGATCGAGTACAACGGCGTCGGCTTGGCCGCGCCCCAGGTTCACCAGCCGGTACGGCTGGCGATTGCCGGCGGCGAGGCGGACGACGAGGGCCGACCGCAATACCGGGTGCTGATCAACCCGGAAGTCACGGTCCTCGACGGTGCGCAGCAGCTGGGCATGTACGAGGGGTGCCTGTCGTTACCCGGCATGCGCGGCTGGGTCGAACGGCCCGACAAGATCCGGGTGAAGGCCTGGAACGAGCAGGGCAAGAAGACCGAGATCGCACTCGATGGTTTTCCGGCCGTGGTCACCCAGCACGAGTGTGACCATCTGGACGGGGTGCTCTACGTCGATCGCATCGAGGATACCACCAGGTTTGGCTACGAGGAGGAGGCCGCGCGCTTCCTGGACCTGGCGGACGAGGACATGGAGGACGTCGCCGAAGAGTGAGTGCGGCGGCGTCATGGAAGAAGGATTCCGCCGATGAATGACGCCGCTCTGCACAATACTATCCGCGCTTTCAACGCACGCCACTTCGACAAGGCGTCCGACCACGCCGCCGAAGGCCTGGCCACGGCCCAGGGTCGCGACGAGGCCTTCTGGATGGGCCTGCACGACGCCTGCTCCGGCTACGCCGACGTCCACGCCGGCCGCTACGACCACGCCGAGTCCAAACTGACGGGCGCCATGCAGAAGCTCCGCAACTTCGGATTCCGCTACCAGAACTTCGAGGTCACGGCCGCCTTGGCAGGTATTCGCCGCGCCGTGGAAGAGATCCGCGCCGTGCGTAGCGGCAGGCGCAACTTCGACGTGAGCCTGCTGCCGCAGCTGAGACTGGCGGCGAAGGCGGACGACTAGAGGGGGGATCCCCGCAGTTCCATCGAGCCCCGACCCGGCACCTGTGAAGGTGGCCGGGTCGGGGTGTTTTTGTGTTGGGTGGGGTTTTGGGGGTGCCTGATTTTGGCGTGAGCACGAGGCGCCCGGGGGCCTCGTTTAGGGATGATGGACGGGAAGCAAGAAGCGGGCCACGGTGTGGCGTAATATGTTGGTTTATTACGGTGTTATATTGTTTTAGGGCTTGCGGTTTTGGCCATATTTTCGTATATTGTTCGCACCTCCCAAATACCCAGGTCAGGAGGACCGCCATGTCTGCTGTTGCCTTCGTTTCAGGCCAATCTCCAGCTCGTGTTCATTCTTCCCTTCGCCGTTCCCTGGCCGCTCTTGAAGAAGCCCAGCAATGCGCCGTCCTGTGGTTCGGGGAGGTCATGCGGAGGCGGCTGTACCGCGACTTCGAATGCTCGTCGATGAACCAGTATGCGGTGCGCGAGTTGGGGTTTTCACAGTCGCGGGCCCGGGATTT